>ONQU01000009.1 GCA_900320035.1 uncultured Rhodospirillaceae bacterium
ACCGGCGTTCTCACGCCCGCCTTTCACTTGGCGTCGAACCAACTTCTCGTTGGTTCTCATCTCGCCATCTGCTAGCCATAAAAAAAAACCACCCGCAAGGGGTGGCTTTTCTTTATGGCTCCGACTGTCGGATTCGAACCAACGACCAATCGGTTAACAGCCGATTGCTCTACCGCTGAGCTAAGTCGGAATATTCTGGAGGCCGGTACCGGAATTGAACCGATATAGAAGGATTTGCAGTCCTCTGCATAAGCCATTCTGCCAACCGGCCAAATTCTTTTTGCGGACCAATCTCGCTCAACAAAATCCATATATACCCATTTTTTTATAAACGTCAATAATTTTTTTTATGTTTTTGCATTTTTTTTTCGATTTGTGCAAAAATCAGTAAAAATGGCATGATTTAGAAAAAAAATCTTGCACCTAAGCAAAAAATATGTATATACATAAAACGGGAAACGAGCAAGTTTTTTTAGTCGCTCATTTTTGTTTTAATTTGTGCCTTAAAGGCTTTTTTTTGAGTGGTAGTAATGAAGAAAATTAGTAAATTTCACAATAATAACAATACGGTTTATTCTTTAAATTATAAATTTGATAGTGTGAGTGCTGCCGGTAAGTTTAGCGGTACCGCACTGGAATTGATTAAGAAATATAACGAATTAGCCAAAGAAGCACATAGCAATGGTAATTATGTGGAAATGGAAGTGTTTCGCCAATATGCCGAGCACTATCGCAAGATTGTTACAGAAATTAACGAACGTAAAAATCAGTCGCGTGACAATAATGTTACGGCTAAGGAAATAAACGAAAATAGCGATAATGTGGAACAAAATATGCCACTTGCAAATGGGTTGGTGGAAACTGAGGCAGCACCGCAAGTGGTGATGGCAGATGGTGAAGCAATAAATACTGAAACACCGGCAAAACCACAGCGACAAATTCGCAAACGCCGTAATTTCACGGTTGTAACCGTTGCGGAAAGTGCGACTGAAAACGAAGCGCCGGTAGAAGAAACAGATTCAACATCGGTCGTAGAAACAGAAAAAACACGGCGGCGCATTTTAGGACGTAAGCCACGTGTTGCAAAAACTAAACAGGAACAAACAAATGCAGAATAGGCAAACACTTTTATTTGATTGTGATGGTGTGTTATATCCGTTATCACAATTGCCCACTCAAGATATTGTAGCGGCAATGAAAGAAACCTATCGCCAAGATTTAGGTTTAAGTGGCGAAGAACAGCAAAAAATTTCAGCAGAGACAAGGCAAACCAATCGTCTCGGTATGTTTAACTACATTAAGGCTATGTGCGAATATAAAAATTATGATTTTGAGCAATTTTGCTCGCAGATGGCTGAGCGTATTGATTACGGCAATATTGCTTATAACCGTAATCTGGCACGGGTAATATTTCATGTGGCTAAACATTATAATATCGGGATTTTAACTAACAACAGTCGGGCGCATGTTGCTAAGGTTTTTGAGCATGCTTTTGGCAAATCTCTGGAAGAAACTGAAGCAAATGGCGTTAAAATTTTTGATATTACAGCAACAGAAGAAAATGGTGTTTTTTGGCGTAAGCAACCTGAGGGCTTGGCCCTGATTTGCCGGCGTAACGGCTATCAGCCGGCGCAAACAACATTGTTTGATGATGCACCGGCCAATATTGAATCCGCTCATCAGATTGGTATGCAAGGCGTTTTAATTAATGAGCAGATGAGTTTGCAAAAAGCCTTGATGCCGTTTTTGAAAATAAGGGATAAAAGCTTTGAACGCTAAATTAAAACAAGCTTACGATATTGCCGAAAATGCGGATGTAACGACACCTTCCAATAGCTTACTACTATATAGCATCAGCTATTTGCCGACCGATGAAAATAAGAAAAAAGCTTTAGCTTATCGGTGCGAGCACCCTGAATGTCGGATGCTTGATGATACCGAGTGCGGTAAAAAGTTAATTGCACTCAATTTGGATACGGCAGGGCAGAATCAGAATCCGCCGGAAGAATTGATGAAAATTTGGGCTATTGCGTCACGGCGTTTTATTATGGCTGCCAGTGGTAATGTGACAGCCTTTGTTGAGGGAGCAGATAAGCGTAGCACATTTGTCTCGGTGGAATTGCCGCTGATTTTAGAAAATCCGCAGATTCAATATATTAATGGTGTCGCAAAAAACGAGTTTGCCAAGCAATGGGCAAATACCCAAATGATTGGAATTCATAAAGCAACGGTTAAATGCTCTGACTATTAGTGAATGGTTATCCTGTTAAATTTACTAAAATTATCTCCTTAAAATAAGCATATAAAACGAGTCAAAAAAATTTTTTCTTAAGACTTATTTTAGATATTTTTAATACAATAACACCAAATCTGTGAAAAGGAGAATTTTATGTTAGCACTATTAAATCCGGAATATACGTTGTTATATCGCTTGATTGCAGCGTTTGTGGTAGCGTTGGTGGTTAGTTTGGCTTGCGGTGCACCGTTAATTGCTTTTCTGCATAAACATCAGCAGAAAGGACAGCCGATTCGTGAAGACGGACCACAAAGCCACTTGCAAACCAAAAAAGGTACACCAACGATGGGAGGGCTGCTGATTTTGGGTGCGGCAATGCTTTCAATTTTTTTATTTGCCAATATTTCTTATCATTTTGTTTGGGTGAGTATTTTGGTCTTATTGCTTTATGGGATAACCGGATTTATTGATGATTATTGGAAAGTTAAACGCCAAAGCTCTAATGCTATGACAGCTCGGATGAAACTGTTTATTCAATTTTTAACGGCTTTATTGGCGGCCAGTATTGTTACAGCTGCTACCACAACCAATCTTAATACAGCATTGACTTTTCCGTATTTTAAAGATGTTATGATTAATCTCGGTTGGTTGTATATACCGTTTGCCGTAGTGGTTATTTCCGGTGCTTCAAATGCGGTAAATTTAAGTGATGGTCTAGATGGGTTGGCTTCCGGTTTGCTGATTATTGCTTTTGCTTTTTTTGGTGCGGTTGCTTATTTTTGCGGCCTTCATGATTCGATGTTGCATTATATTCCGCGTTGCGGTGAAGTAGCTGTGGTTTGTGCGGCAACCGTTGGTGCCTGCTTGGGCTTTTTATACTATAATAAACCGAAGGCTCGGGTGTTTATGGGTGATACCGGTTCGTTAGCCTTGGGAGCGTTACTCGGCGCGGTAGCAGTGATGACGAAACAAGAAATTTTACTGGCAATTGTCGGCGGTGTTTTTGTGGCAGAAACATTATCCGTTATGATCCAAGTAGCTTATTATAAAAAAACAGGCAAACGTTTTTTCAAAATGGCACCGATACATCATCACTTTGAACAGCTTGGCTGGAGTGAGAAAAAAGTTGTATTGCGTTTTTGGGGAACAGCTTTAGCTTTAACGGCGCTCGGTTGCTTGATTTTTATCGGATAAGGTGAAAGATGGTTAGTTTCTCTCGTCATAGTCATAATGCAATTGCCAAATGGTTATGGACCGTCGATAAAGTGGTTCTGTTTGTGGCAATGGCTTTGCTGGCTATCGGTATTGTGCTCGATATTACGGCCAGCCCGGCTGTGGCTAGACGGATTAACGTTGATGATTTTTGGTTTGTGCGTAAACAAGTTTGTTATGTTATCGCTTCTATTGCGCTGATTATCGGTCTGTCAATGCTTAAACTTAAAACAATACGACGCCTGTCAATTGTTGGCTTTATTGTTGTTTTCGGTATCTTGATCTTAACACTGTTTTTTGGTTTTGAAACCAAAGGGGCACGGCGTTGGATCAGTTTGGCCGGATTTTCGATGCAAGCTTCCGAATTTATGAAACCGATTTTTATTATAGTGACGGCATGGCTATTAGACTGTGGTAAAAAATATGACTATTTTCCGGGAATGGCAATTTCAATCGGTTTATACGGTGCTATTGCTTTACTTTTATTGCTGCAACCAGATGTGGGTATGACATTGTTGGTAACAGCTATTTTTGCGTTGCAATTATTCTTAGCCGGATTGCCGATAATGTTTGTCAGTATCTTAGCTATTGCCGGAGTTATCGTGTTATTTTTGCTTTATTTTACTTTTCCGCACTTCCATGCTCGTGTTGACCAATTTTTGTATGGTAGTGATGAAACCAGTTATCAAATCAATCGCGCCATGGAAGCTTTTCAAAATGGTAATTTGGTTGGTCGCGGACCGGGTGAGGGTACGGTTAAGTTGCATATTCCTGATGCACATACAGATTTTGTTTTCGCTGTTGCCGGTGAGGAATATGGTGTTTGGTTATGTTTAATTATCATTGCACTGTTTACGGTTATTATCCTGCGTACACTGCGCGCGTCATTGAAGGAAACGAATTTATTTGTGGTTTATGCCGAAGTTGGTTTGGCCGCATCACTTGGCTTGCAAGCTTTTGTTAATATGGCTTCATCTTTGCATATTATTCCAACGAAGGGAATGACTTTACCGTTTATTTCTTACGGCGGTTCATCACTTTTAAGCGGCGCTATCGAAATTGGTATGTTGCTTGCAATTACACGTAAAAATGTATCTTCAGAAGATAAGGATTTGGGATGAGTAAAGTACAAATCAATAAATTGCCGATCATACGTGGCACATATAAATATAACGAACCGATGAGTCGTCATACATGGCTTGGTGTTGGTGGGGCAGCCGAAGTTATGTTTGAACCTGAAGATGAAACGGATTTACAATATTTTATGCAGCATAGACCTCAAGAAATACCATTTTTTGTGCTCGGTGGCGGTTCAAATTTATTGGTGCGTGATGGCGGTATCAAAGGTGTTGTGATAAAACTCAAAAATGCAAATTTCACCAAGTGGCGAATTGTTGATAATAAATTTATTTGCGGCGGCGGTTTGGTGAATTTCAATTTAAAAAAGATTCTTCCGCAACATAATCTTGGTGGTTTGGAATTTTTGTGCTCTATTCCGGGGACTATCGGTGGCGCATTTCGTTCTAATGCCGGTTGTTTTGGTGGTGAATTATCGCAAGTGTTGGAAAAAGCCCGCGTTATGAATGGTCATGGCGAAATTTTTGAAGTTTTGGCTCAGGATTTTCATTTTGCTTATCGCCACAGTGAATTTCCTGAGGATTGGATTATTTTAGAGGCTTATTTGAAAACTGTTATTAAATCAGCCGTAGAAATTTCAGCGCAAATTGATCAAAATGATAAATATCGCAAAACTCATCAACCGCAGGGAATTAAAACAGCCGGCTCAACATTTAAAAATCCACCGGAGCAGGCAGCTTGGAAGTTGATTAAAGCGGCTGGCGGTGCGGAAATGGTTGAGGGTGGTGTGCGTATGTCTGCACAGCATTGCAATTTTTTAGATAATGATGGGACGGCAACAGCAGCAGAAATCGAAACTTTAGGGGAACGGATTATTGCGGCAGTAAAAGCACAGAGTGGTGTAGATTTGCAATGGGAAGTTAAACGCGTGGGGCAATATACGAACAATGACGAATGAAAATAAAATATATCAGCCAGTTGTGTGGCCGTACCGCTTTATCGGTAACTTTCTTCTATTGGCCTTGATTTGGTTAATCACCCTCGGTGTGATCACGATTCGTCATAATTTAATAGGTCAAAAATTTGAAACACTTTTATCCGAAATGTATCAGCAGTCCGCAGATCTGGGTTGGGGGTTGGATGATATAACGATAGAGGGACGGCAAAAAACATCAAAAGCGGAGATTATGGAAGCCGTGAGTTTACACCGCGGTGACAATATCTTTGAAATCAATCTGGTCGCAATACGAGAAAAAGTTAAGGCTTTGCCATGGGTTAAAGATGTGGTTATAACTCGCAGTTATTTTCCGAATGTTATTCATATCAGCTTAAAAGAAAAGTATGTTAAATCCATTTGGCAGTATCAAGATGAATTTTATCCGTTGGACGAAGATGGTGAAATTATAGAAACGGAATATGTACCGCAAAAAGATATTTTGCAAATTGTTGGTGAAGCGGCTCCGGAACACATTAAAGAATTATTGGATATCATTGAGAAAGATGAGGAAGTTTTTGCCAAACTTAAAGCCGCCAATTTTATTTCGCAACGTCGCTGGGATTTGATTTTCAACGATATTGCTCACGGTATTACAGTTAAAATGCCGGAAGAGAATTTGGCTAAAGCATGGAAAAAATTGGTAAAATTAGATAAAACACGAGGTATTCTTAAATATAAATTAACCTTCATAGATTTAAGATTAGAAAACAAAATTATCGTTAAAGTAAATGACGAATAATAGTATCTTGAATTGGGGTTAAAAGAAGTGAATCGGAACACTATTGCCGCGTTAGATATTGGTTCTTCAAAGGTGTGCTGTATCATAGCTCATCTGACGAAGGATAAAAAAATCAAAATTATCGGCTATGGCTATAATGCCTCGAACGGTATTAAAAATGGCGTTATCACCGATATCAATCAAGCCACAATTTCCGTATGTAATGCTGTTGAAGATGCTGAACAAAAAGCAAATGAGCGAATTGATAGTGTTATTTTGAATGTTTCCGGTTGCAAAACGGCCAGTATGTTGCAAAATACATCAATCGGTTTGAAAAAGAATCGTCCGGTTAGTTTCGATGATATTACCAAACTTATTCATAAAGGAAAAAGTAAAGTTAATGTGGGTAATGGTAATGAGATTATCCATTGCTTGCCGACAACCTATAAAGTTGATCATGGTGAAGATGTTAAATATCCGATAAATATATATGGTGAGGAATTATCGGTTAACATTCTTCTTGGTATGTATCCGTCTAATCTGTATCGCAATCTTGCTTCGGTTGTTGAAGCCGCTCACTTGGATATTGATAGCAATGTTTTTACAGCTTATGCCTCCGGTTTGGCTTGTATGGTGGAAGATGAACGCGAATATGGA
>ONQU01000043.1 GCA_900320035.1 uncultured Rhodospirillaceae bacterium
CGTTTTAATCAGTGCTAAAAATAACGAAAACATCAACCTTATAACAGATAAAATATATCGTTATTTCAATGAGATGTATGATAAATCCGCCGCACAAATGATTACCCGTCAACGCTATCGTGAAGCCTTGAATGAATGTCTCGAAAACTTAACTCGTTTTAATTTAAACAAGGAAATAGAATTAGCAGCAGAAGATATTCGTCTCGCCTGCCGTGCCATCGGTAAAATCACGGGGCGTGTCGAAGTTAACGAAATTCTCGATAAAATTTTCAGCAGCTTTTGCATCGGTAAGTAATACCCGTCATCTTGAGGATATTTCCCTTTTTCACAGTCATCCTGAGGAGCGAAGCGACGTGAGGATCCCCGCACAAAGTGCGGTTAAACCCAAAACAGGTGTTGCAATATTTCTCACATTCGTTCCGAATCACAAATAATTGTAATCTGGAACACTGTATTTAAATAAGTTTGTACAACTTTAAAAAGAAATAAGTTGTTGATTCGACTCTTTTTATATATAAAACAGTGTATTTAAAGTGTAAATGACAATTTTACCTTTAAGTGCACTTTTTATCCCGCAAAATAATCGAAAATATTACTTGCAGATTTTAAGAAACTGTTATAAAAGTAAATAAAATTTTAACCATTGGAGAAAAGATAGATGTTTGCAAAATTACTGGGAATGTTTTCAGCCGATATGGCAATTGACTTGGGAACAGCCAACACCTTAGTATATGTTCGTGGCCGCGGCATTGTTCTGAACGAGCCGTCGGTTGTGGCAACCAAAGAAGAAAAAGGTCGCAAAATCGTTTTGGCGGTGGGTAACGAAGCCAAACAAATGCTTGGTCGTACACCGGGAAACATTCAAGCCATTCGCCCGCTTAAAGACGGCGTTATTGCGGATTTTGATTACGCTGAGCAGATGATTAAATATTTCATTTGTAAAGTTCATAATCGCCGCACCTTTGTGACACCGACAATTGTTATCTGCGTGCCGTTCGGTTCAACGGCCGTAGAACGTCGTGCCATTGAGGATTCAGCCTCACAAGCTGGTGCCCATAAAGTTTATTTAATCGAAGAACCGATGGCGGCGGCTATCGGTGCCGGCTTACCGGTTACCGAACCGGCCGGCAGTATGGTTGTTGATATCGGCGGCGGTACCACGGAAGTTGCCGTATTGTCATTGGAGGGTATTGTTTACGCCCGTTCCATTCGTGTCGGCGGCGATAAGATGGATAGCGCCATTGTCAGCTATATCCGCCGTAATATGAATTTATTGGTCGGTGAGCGCAGCGCCGAACGCATTAAAAAGGAAATCGGTTCAGCTTGCCCGCCGGAAGATGGAGACGGTCGCACAGTGGAAATTCGCGGTCGCGATTTGATTAACGGCGTACCAAAGGAAATTGTTATCACTGAGCGTCAGGTGGCTGAAAGTCTGATTGAACCGGTATCGGATATTGTTGAGGCGGTTAAGGTTGCTTTGGAAAATACAGCACCGGAATTAGCTGCAGATATCGTCGATAAAGGTATTGTTTTAACCGGCGGTGGGGCTTTGCTAACCAATTTAGATAAAGTGTTACGTAAAGCGACGGGATTACCGGTAACGGTTGCGGAAGACCCATTGACTTGTGTGGCTAAAGGTTGTGGTGAAACAATAGACCATTTGAGCCGTTATAAAGGCGTTCTTTCCAGCTCTAATTAGTAGCAAAAGGCGGTGTTATGAAAAGTCATAAAGTTTGGCTTATCCAATTTGGCGAACTGAAAACTTTTTTTCGCCGCCTGTTTATTTTTATACTATTTTTTACTGCATTTTTAACGATTTCACTCAGCCGTGTAGATAGCTTAATCGTCAGCGCTGTTGATAAGGTTGTTATTGATATGACTGGTCCGGTGATGCAAGTCATTGAATCTCCGGCTCGTGCGCTTCATCATATTTACACATATTTTTATGATATCAGTCATATTTATACCGAAAATAGGCAACTTCGCGCTGAAAATAAACAAATGATGATTTTACAAAACAAGGTTCGCACGCTGGAGGTTGAAAATCAACTTTTGTCGCGGCTCTTAAACTATGTTCCACCACCTTCGGCAAAATACATGAGCGCGCAAATTATTGCTGAGTCTGGTGATAATTTCACGCATTTGCTCTTGGTTTATATTGGTGATAAACCTATCCGTAAAGGTCAGGTTGTGATGAGTAATGAAAGTGTCATCGGCCGAGTTGATAGCGTTGGTAAACATTTCGCTAAAATAATTTTAATTACCGACATCAATTCTAAAATACCGGTTTTGATTGAGCGTACGCGCACTCGCGGTATTTTAAGCGGTAATAATACGGCATTTCCGGAGCTGATTTTTACCCGTACAAATGAACATATCCAAATAGGTGATATTGTTGTAACTTCCGGTGTTGGCGGGCTGTTTCCGGCCGGTTTACCGGTTGGTTTTGTGCAAAAGGTTAATGAAGACGGTTCGGTTATTGTAGATCCGTTGGCAGACACCAGCCGCTTGGAATATGTGCGTATTGTTGACTATGGAATAACGCCGGAAGATGAATTTGTTGCTGATTTTGCCGAGAAAGAAGATGCGCAATAAATGGTCTGAACAAATATTTGCTTTTTGGCAATGCCGTATTCCGCTTATTGCAACCTTGTTGTTGGTGTTGCTTTTTTTTATGCCGATAAATTCGGTTCAACTCAATTATTTCCGCCCATCTATGGGCATTATTTGCGTATATTATTGGCGCCTTAATCGTCCGGCTTTGTTTGGCTGGTTTTCAGCTTTTTGCGTTGGCTTTGTTATTGATGTGTATAGTTCTACACCACTCGGCACCAATATATTGCTCCTGCTTGCTCTAGAGAGTGTCACCGATTGGCCGGCACATTACTTGCGTACATCATCATTCAGCGTTCGTTGGTTGATTTTTGGGCTTGTTAGCTTATCGGTTCTGTTGGGAAAATGGCTGTTTCTTACACTCTACTATTGGCGCTTATTACCACCGGCGGAAATCATGCTTGGTTATTTTTCAACCGTGATGTTTTATCCGCTTATTGCCACTATAAACGTGCAGATTGCCCAAAGATTTTTACCGCCGGAGAATATTGATGAGCAGTAGAGATGAAAAACTGAAAATTCTCGGCCACCGCACGCTTATCATCATTTTGGTGAACTTGTTGGCGTTTTTCTTCATTGTTGCTCGTCTGTACTATTTGCAAATATTTGAAGCCGATAAATATCGCACCATGTCTGATGAAAATCGCATTTCCACCCGTTTTTTAGTTCCGCCGCGCGGTACTATATATGACCGTAATGGTGTTGTTATAGCGAAAAATGAGCAAGAATTTCAAGCTCTTTTGCTCGCCGAACAAACACCTGATGTGTCGCAAACACTGCAAAAATTTAAAAACATTATCAAGCTGAGCGGCGATGAAGAAAATAAAATAGATGCCGAACTTAAAAAACATCGACACTTTATTCCGATTAAGTTGAAGGGGAATCTGCCGTGGGATGAGGTTTCTAAAATTATGCTAAATGCGCCGGATTTACCGGGTATTGAGATCAATGAAGGTTTAAGCCGCCGTTATCCTTATGCCGATTTGTATGCTCATGTTTTGGGTTATGTCGGTCCGGTGGCAGAGCAAGATAAAAAAGATAGTCCGATCTATATGGTTCCGGGGTTCAAAATCGGTAAATCAGGCTTAGAAAAATCTCTTGATTACAAGCTACAAGGTCATGGTGGCACAGTCAAATTAGAAGTTAATGCGTTTGGTCGGGTGATGAAAGAAATCGAGCGTAATGCCGGTAGCATCGGTGATAGCGTGCAAATCAGCATTGATACGCGTTTACAGCAGGCGGCTTATCAAGCTTTTGGTGAAAACAGCGGTGCTGCTGTTGTACTCGACGTGCATAGCGGCGAAATTTTAGCTTTAGTTTCAACACCATCATTTGACCCGAATTTATTTACCAACGGCATCAGTTACAAAAATTGGAACGAATTATTAAATAATGAGCGTAAGCCGCTGGTTAATAAAGCTGTTTCCGGTCAATATTCACCAGGTTCAACCTTCAAAATAGTGGTCGCCCTGGCCGCTTTGGAAGCCGGTGTAATCGATGCAAATACGCGCTATTATTGTGCCGGCGCTATGGAAATTAGTGGCTCGCGCTTTCATTGCTGGCGTCATGCCGGTCACGGACCGCAAAATGTGGTTGAAGCTCTGAAAAATTCTTGTGATATTTTCTTTTATGAAACCGCTTTGCGTGTCGGCATTGATAAAATTCACAATATGGCACTGAGATTGGGTTTAGGACAGCCGCTTGATGTTGGTTTAGATAATCAAAAAAACGGCTTAATTCCGTCGCAACAATGGAAAAAAACGGTTAAAGATGCGGTATGGACTAAGGGCGATTCTGCCAACGCCGGCATTGGTCAAGGCTATGTTTTGATTACGCCTCTGCATTTAGCAACCATGTTGGCGCGTGTTGTCAATGGTGGTTATGCGATAACGCCGACTTTGCTAAAAACAACGCCGCAAACCGCACAAAAGGCCAAATTTCTCAACATACCGCAACGCTATATTGAAATTGTCAAGCAAGGGATGTTTGAGGTGGTTAACGCGCCGGGCGGCACGGCAGCACGGGCAAAATTTAATTATAACGGTGCCAAAATGGGGGGCAAAACCGGTACCACCCAAGTCCGCCGGATCTCTATGAAAGAACGCAAGAGCGGCATCATTCGTGACGAAAATTTACCATGGCGATTGCGCAATCATGCGCTTTTTATTGGGTTTACGCCGATAGACGAACCTCGTTACGCGGTGGCTGTGGTGGTTGAACATGGTTCTTCCGGCTCCGGTGTGGCGGCGCCGATTGCCAGCCAAATATTGCAAAAAGCACTCGAGTTAGATATCAGGTAGGTGAAAAATGCGTTATAATAGTCTGGATAATCGCAAAGATAGCATATATGGTAAATTGCAGCGCCTCAGCATTTCTTATATCTTGTTGATTGTTTTATTGGCTCTGATTGGCACTTTAACCCTCTACTCTGCCGCTAACGGCAGTTGGGAACCTTGGGCGATTCGCCATATCAGTCGCTTTGCTTTGGCTTTTGCGTTAATGCCTGGTTTAGCCTTGATTGATGTGCGCCAATACTATAAATACGCCTATCTTTTTTATTTTATGACGCTTTTGCTCTTAGTTGCCGTCGAAGTTTCCGGCCATATCGGTATGGGTGCGCAACGCTGGATTAACCTTGGTTTTTTCAAAATACAACCGTCCGAGCTGATGAAAATCGGCATGGTGCTGTTTATTGCCCGCTATTTTAGCGCTATAACCATACAAGGCATTCATGCTATCCGCGGTATTATCATTCCGGTGGTTATGGCTTTATTGCCGGTCGGGCTGATTATTTTAGAGCCGGATTTAGGTACGGCTATTATGTTGCTCTTAACGGCCGCGGTTATGCTGTTTGCGGTTGGTGTACAATGGTGGAAATTTGCTCTGGTTGCGGTGCTGATTGCCGCTACTTTACCGATAGGATGGAATTTTTTGCATGAATATCAACAAAATCGTGTCTTAACCTTTTTAGATCCGGAACGCGATCCTTTAGGTGCGGGCTATCATATCATACAGTCAAAAATTGCTTTTGGTTCCGGCGGTTTGCTTGGCAAAGGCTTTTTGCACGGCACCCAATCGCATCTTAATTTTTTGCCGGAGAAACATACCGACTTTATTTTCACCATGTTTTCGGAAGAATTCGGCATGTTGGGCGGTTTATTTTTGTTGTTTATCAATCTGTTGGTTTTGTTAATGGGCTACTTGTTTGCCTTTCGCACCCGTAATTACTTTGCGCGTCTGGTCATTATCGGCCTTAATACCAACTATTTTCTTTATATTTTCATCAACATCGCCATGGTTATGGGGCTGTTACCGGTGGTTGGCGTGCCGCTGCCGCTTATTTCCTACGGCGGCACGGTGATGTTTTCAATTATGGCCAGCTTCGGCATAATCTTATGTATGTCTATTCATCGAGATAGTTCCGGTAATTTTGATGATGATTAAAATTTAGCGCTGCGGCTGATAAACCGTGCGTCCGCCGTTAACATAGTCTTGTAACACTTTTTCTCCCTGCTCTTGAGCAATATGCCCATAAACCGTAATTCCGCGCTTTTTAAATTCGGTCAGCCAATCCGGCTTAAACCCTTCATCAAAGCCGGTAATTTCCTCAACGCGCTTTGACGGAACACTGTAATAAACCGCTTTAATTCCCGACCACATAATTGCCCCTAGGCACATCATGCAAGGCTCAGCTGTTACATACAAACTCAAATCATATGCACTTAAATCATAGGTGTTTAGCGCTTTTTCCGCGGCTTTAATCGTATTCATCTCGGCGTGATTATGGCTACACGTTTCGTTAATGACGCTATTCGCCGCTTTAGCAATAAGTTTACCGTTCTTGTCATAAACAGCCGCCAAAAAAGGTCCGGCACCATTAGTAATATGTTCGTATAGTTCTGTTTGCAATTGCTCAATAATTTCTGTGGCTTTTGCCAGTTTAGAGGCATCAATCGGTTCATTGGCTATAATCATCTTAAACTCCTTTTTTATTCTAATTCAAAATACTGCCGAGATGTTAAGATTTATTAAAAGCGTACAAAAAAAGAGCGGAGATAATCCCCCGCTCTTTTCGTTACAATAAACCTTCGGCCTTAGCCAGTTTCTCAATCTCATCAATATAGTCCGTGATGAGCGATAAGCCATTTGCCCAAAAGTCCGGCGCATCTGCGTCAATTCCGAAAGGCTCCAATAAGCTCTTGAAGTCCTCGACGCCAGTGTTTGACAACATATCGATATAGAGGTCGTCAAAATCTTCCTGAATTTGGAACTCGCCATTCTCGTCCCATTTCTCGTACGCTTTGATCAGGTTGTTTACCACCAGACCAGCGAAAGCGTAACTGTAGACGTAGTATGGCATTCCGAAGATATGCGAAATACGCATCCACATACACTCGGCATCCTTGCCAATGTCAAAGCCCAGACAACGAGAACTTTCCTCGCGCCAAATCTGGTTCAGACGCTCGGTGGAAAGCTCACCCTTCTTGCGCTCACGGTGCGTACGCTCCTCAAATTTGTAGAACGACACCTGTCGATGAATGGTATTGACCATATCTTGAACGCGTCCAATTAGCAAAGAAAGCTTTTCACGATTCGTTGTCGCCTTAGCCATTTGCTGCTTGAAAACCAGGTTTTCAGCAAACTCCGAAGCCACCTCAGCAAGTGCAGTCGGTGTTGAATCGTTCAACACACCAACCTGTGCAGCCAAGACGTGGTGCACGGCATGTCCCAACTCATGAGCAAAGGTGCGCACATCATCCTGCGAACCGGTAAAGTTCAGCAAAATGTAAGGCACTTCGCCGCGAATGCAGTAGGCCCCGCTGGTTTTTCCTTTGCGCGGCGGCACGTCAATCGTGCCACAGTTGATGATATTGATCGCATTGGCCAAATAATCAACCGAAAACTCCGCATATGCCTCCAAAACCTGCTGAATGCATTCCGGCCACGAGATTTTTTTGCTGTTAACCTCAATCGGATTGTAGCAGCGGTCAGCGTAGCCAATCTGCTCAGTCTTCATCAGCTTGGCTTGCAGCTTGTAGAAACGTTGTGAAATGGGAATATACGAATCCACCACTTCATTCACCATTGCCAGCAAGTCTTCTTTGCTGATGTTGTTTTCATACAAGCTGTCGGTCACCGGTTCAGCCATGCCGTAAAGTTCATCGTCAACGCTCTTGTCTTTCAGAATCATGTTGTAACACATGGTAAAGACATGAGCATGCTCGCGATAAACCTTATTCATCTCGGCTAATGCGCGTTGACGCATAGCAGGATCTGCAACGAACATTTTTTTACCTATTTCAGCGTCATTGTAAGTTTTACCATTGAGGTGAAACTTAAGACTGGCACAGGTTTCGTCATACAAGCGATCCCACGATGAAGAAACGAGAGATTTCTTGTTGATGATAAATGTTACACCTTCAGTCAGCGACCAATAGCCGGCAAACAGGCTTTGCAGCCAAGGAAGCCAGCGCTGTAGCTTCGGGTGGTTTAAGAATTCAACCATCTTCCACTGCGGCAGGGCGTTCAGCTCAAAATGAATAAAGCCGAGTCCCTCAAACACGCGAGAAACTTCCTCTCGTATCTTAGATTGGAACTGTGAGGCTTTCTCATCTGTCTTGTGCGTATCCGAATAGAGATGCGCAAAGTAAGAGAGTTTCCGCGAAAGCTCAATCAGAGTTTCATACTTCCTCAGCAAAATGCTGAGTTCGTATGGTTCCAACTCCCAAATCGTCTCGCGATAAAGAGCGATTTCTTTAGCCAGCTTCAATATAGCTTTCTTGTCATCCTCAATTTGAGAATCATCAAGGCCTTTGTAAAAGGCTACCGAAAGATCCCATGTCGGCAAAGTTTTTGCCGGCAGAGATTCAAACTTAATTGTTGCCATAGTTTTTAATAATTAA
>ONQU01000080.1 GCA_900320035.1 uncultured Rhodospirillaceae bacterium
ATAAACGAAAAGTATTCATTGAAACTTATAAATGCTGCTGGTCGTGTTTATGATGGTATCAGTGCCATTAAGAAATGTTTGAGATAAATTCATTATAATTTTGCACGAGAGACATGATATTTACAACGTCTTCACTTGATTTAGTGTTAATACTGGCAGTACAAAGAACATGTCCACCAGTGAAGGTCTTTCTAAAATTATCATTTAATGTTCTGATATCTGTCATTAATTAAGACTTTCAATTTTAGTGTTTTCATCTGATAAAAATTCCTTAAATCTACAAAGAGCATTCCAAACTGAGTAATGAGATGTCTTAGCATAGCTTGAATTCTGACCGGTTTTATCATATTGCGGTATAATTTCCGAAAGGTGTTCTGCCAGGTACTCATAAGATATTTTCTCTCTTGCACACAGACGTCTCAAACGATCTGGGTAATCAACAGCCGTCGTCGGTTTATAATTATTATCTAAAAGCCAAGCTTCGAACAACATTTGCATGATATTTTCCTTTCATAATAAAGTTAATTTTAATCAACGTGAACAATTTCGGTCATTACAGCACAACCACGGGCCTTTTCAGCTTCACAAGCCTCGATAGCTTCTCTAAGACTCCAATACAAGTAAGGCATGAGAATTCCATTAATTTTAATCTGATACATGATTTTTCTCCTTAAAACGAGTTATTAACTATTTACATTAAATAGTATAACCTATTTTAGGGACATCGGGAGCCCGGAAAACACAAGCTACCAACGACATTTTGTTTCGATTTGCAATAACGGAGAACAAATCCTTGTATTAAAAAAAAAAAAAATAATACCAAGCCCCGTGCATAACTTGGTATTTATAAATGAAATAATTTTAGACAAAATTAATGTTGACTTTTTTATATATTATTGTTACAATTAAATAAACTCAGGAGAACTGGTATGTCTGGACGCATTTTAAACGATAACGACTTTGAAGGCTTGAAACTATATGAAAATGATTCTTTAATGAATCAAGAGGTTACTCCTTTAATGCGTAGAATTGTGTCGCGTTTGTTTAAGGATACGGAATTAAATATTGATGATTTTCATTTTACTGTTTTTGAAGATGAAAGTGCCAATGCATTTTTCATAAATAAAGAAAACACCGAAGAAAAAAAGAAAAATGTTATTGCTATATCTCGTGGACTTTTGGATACTTGTAATAATGAAGATGAATTAGCTGGTATTATTGGGCATGAATGCGGACATTATTTGTGGTCTGAAATAGCCGGCGGTAAAAATACAATTTTTCAAGAGCGAACTGCTGACTTGAGAGCGGTGGACTTGATGATTAATGGCGGATATAATCCTTTAAATCATTTGAATGTGTGTGAAAGAATTTTTAGTTATGGAGGTCGTAGTTACTCTGATATTTGCTTAGATGTGCACGGAAACGGGTTAGCACGTGTTGAAGATATAAAAGCCCGATTAACTATGATTGCCAATGAAAAAGGGGATTTTGCGTTACCAGACGAAAAGCCTGATACCGAATATTTAGCAATCAGAGAAAGCGCTCATAGGGCATATGCTAAAGAAGGTTATGATACATACATAGAAAAATGTTTACTTAATTCATACGGGAGTAAAGATTTAGAAAAACTTTCTGCGGAGCAAATTATGAATGTAATACACGGAGAGCTTGAAGCTGGCAATCTTGATATTAATACCCGAAAATTTGAAATATATAAGTGGGTTGAACGTTTGAGTGAAGCAAAAAAATTTGACAATAAATCTTATGAATTGATTGATTTATGCCAAAAAGTTTTTATGAAAATGCGGAATGACGCGGAAGCAATCCCCTATAGCTATGAAACGGAAAATATAAAAAAGGCACTGAAAAACAACAATAAAAGTATGTTGTATAGTTTTAAATTGGAGCCTTTTGGTGATTTTGCAAAGCAAATAGAGAATGTTAAAAAATTCGCCAATTATAAATCCAAAGATGATGCTTTATATTACGCTCGTGAAATGTATAAATTGAAATGGACGCTGGATTATGCTGGCTGTTTTAAGGATGTTAACTTTTCAACTGTAGATCCAAAAGGAAAAGATAACATTGGTAAAAAACTTCCGATTGATCAGTTTGAAGAATGGTTGAGCGAAATACCCAAAGAAAACGAAGATTTTCGTATTTTACAATGGGCAATGGATTGTATGGGATTAGGCAATCAATATGCGGAAAGATACTGTTCTTCGAACAGCTATGACCATGATGAATATTTTTTGGATAAAAATAAAATAGTTTTAGCTTTTGGAGAAGAAGCAAAACGCCTGAATGAAGAAAGGCGTATGCTTTCTTTAAGTCAGCAATTTTTGTATGAATGTAACCAAACAAAAAAAGATTTTGATGAAAAAATTCAATTTTATGATAAATTGGCGCAGTTTTCTATATCGACAAATGAAGAAGAAAAGAAAGCTATAGCAGTTGAATTAGCCGAATATTTTGCCGATGATAATGTTCGATATAAACTAGATACACCTCTATTTCACTTTAATACCAGAACTTCAAATCCGTACTTTATGCGTAATCCGAATATCCAAGAGGTTTATAATACATTTAATAATTCCCTGACTAAAAAGTATTTTTGCGACAATCTTGATTCAGATAGTGATAATATATTTAGAGTTTCCGCATACAAAGAGCGACAAATTGAGGAAAGAAAATTAAAAGAATATATTGTTGATGATAATGATAAGCTTTTACGAGCTTTAGCTACACTTGAAGATAAGGATATGTACGCTGATATTATTCGGCAAACAAATAAGTATAGTCGTCGCGAATTTAGAGATAAAGTATGCAACTCATTGATGGAATTAGCCGAATATGTCGCTCCGATGAATCAAAAGAGAGCTGTTAATATTTATGGTTTGGTAGATGGACAAGTTGAAAGATTCAGCAAGCCGTTTTTTGATTATGGTGACAATCAGTATGAAACAGAGCTTAAAGAAGTCGAAAAGAAATTTGAAAATTCGGCAAAAGCAATTATCCAGAAAAAATTAAGACGTGCCAGTAAACTCAAGGAATATGTCCGTTATCCGTTGCTGTACCGTTCATCAAATACAACTCAATTAGATATCATCGTTCTTGATAATTTTAAATACAGAGAAAAATCTGAAATCTTAAAAAATGCCATGGGTGCTTACGGATTTGATTATGAAGCCAATATGGAAGCCACTATAAAACGTCTTGATCATTTAATGGGACATACTTCAGAAACATCATTATTTAATGAAACAGTCGAAAAAGAGCAACAACTATCCGGTATGCGTTTACAAAATGATACATACGATTTTTGGCGTAGTGCCGGCATTTTGGTGACAGCCAATGCAATCCGTGAAGGAAAAGACTTTGACCTTAAAAATACACTTAAGTATATTCGTTTTTGTGAAACATCATCATATTATGCGCCGGTTATAACCGATATTTTTGCAGAAGCAATCCAAAAACATAACAAATTTCATTCTCTATCGCTAAAAGATAAGTTATATGTATATGAAACAATGAGCGATTTAGATTTATTTTCTGAAAAATATGCAAATAAGGCTGAATTTTTCAAATCTATAGTTCGAGATATCGAAAATCATTCTAATCATGATGAAGCAATGCAAATTACTGAAAAACTTCTAAGCTTGCAATATGCCGGAAAACCTTTTAAAGAACATCACTTGAAATCTCATGACATAGAGTTTGCCAAAGAAAAGGATTCTTTAATCAGCTTTTATGCCAAAGGAAAATCTGATATTTTAGGTATTGATGATGGTAGCGATACTTATTATAAAAAAGCCGTAAAAATAGCGGATGAAATTTGTTCTCCCATCCAAATTAATGAAGGATATTACGACGGACGTCTGACTAATCATGAAAAGTTTCCGCGAACAACATTACAATCAATCATGAAACAGATTTCAACAAATATTGTTTCGCAAGAATTAACTGCACAAATGTTGTCAGAAAGAGGGGATGCAAAATTTTCTCAGCAAGATGCAAAAGATTTTGATATTGCTGCTCGCTGTGCTGAAGGTGTTATTTCTGCATTGGCAAAAGATTCTCAATCGGCCAAAACAGCTATTGACTTTTTAAGTAAAAAATGCACTTCTGAAAGTATTGATGAAGTATTTGATAAATTGCCAAAATCTTACGATTTAAGACGTGGTGCTGAAATTAAAGTCGACTATTTTGGAAGTAAGAACATTACTTTAGATAATTTTTCTTTACAGCTTTTGCATGACAACTTCTGGCATGCTGATTTACCTGTTCGTGCATACTTAATGAATCGAATTCTTAAAGCCTATTCTAATAAAGACGAAGATGTTTTAAATTTAGTGGTAGATATGCACTTTGATGAAAAATCACCATATTATAAAGAAGCTAAGCGCGTTGTAAAAACAGTATTTGAACATTTAAAGCCATATGAAAGAAACCTAATATTGGCTGCACTTGTATCAGCTAATCAACGTGATCCGGAAAATGCAAAAACCGGCGGTGAAGCAATTGGTGAAGGGTTAAAAATGTTTTTCGAAAATAAAGGTCCGGCATTTGTGAAGTTCGGTCAACTCTTAAGCTATTTACCAGTATTAGATCCGGATATCAGAAAGCCATTGGCAAAATTACGTGATAAAGCTGATATTCCTACGCGTGCTGAATTATTTAATCTTATGAAAGAAACTTTACCTAATGAGGAATTGGCAAAAATAGGACGTGTCGATAAAATTTTAGGTGCCGGTTCTTTCTTCATAACTGCAAAAATTGAATATGAAGGCAAGCCATGCGTTGTAGCTCTTATGAGACCTTATGCTAAAGATTTAGCTCAATCCGGTATGGATATGATACATGATACTATCGTAGATTTATCAAAACAAGATACAATGTATAAACCGCTGTTAAATATTGCCACTCAAGCACGTTTGTCTGCAATGAGTGAGACAGATATTGAGGCTGATTATCAAAAATTTGTGGAAGCAGTAAAAATTTACGACAATATTAAAATTACTACATCTCAAGGCGAATATACTCCTGAAGTTGCAAAATGGATGAGTTACGGTAAAGGTAAAGACGACCAAGTATATAAAATTATGTCGATGGCTGAAGGCAGAGCAATGACATCATCACAAATGCCTGAGCAAACAAAACATGATATGGCTGTTGCTTATGTTGCATTGGAACTTACCAACTTACTAGCCGGTGGTAAATGGGATACAGATAGGCATCAAGGGCAGCAAAATCTTGCCGAGAATGGGTTTAAAAAATTTGTCATAGGTATTTTTGATACTGGTGCACAAATTCAAAATAATCCTAAATTTAAAGATAAAGTATTACTTGGCGAATTGCTCTATGGTATGGCAAGAGCTGCCAGAAATGGTGAAAGCATTGCAGACTATATGGTTAGAAAAGTAAAAAATATTGATAAAGCCGGCGATAAACTTAATTTTAATACTTTATACATTGATGAAGTACAACGAGGATTAACTGCATTATCAGATATTATAACTTATCAAAAAGAAGTTAAAGATGAGAATGGCAAAGTAATACAGCCGGAAAAATCTTTAACCAGTAAAGAAATGGGGGATATTGTTACGGCAATTTTAGATTCCGGGTTGGTTGATAAGAAAGTAAAGATGACAATTGCTGCTAAAGCTATACTGAACAAAATACGCATAACCAGAAAAGGTTGGATTTCATCACTTGGAGAAGGATTGAA
>ONQU01000040.1 GCA_900320035.1 uncultured Rhodospirillaceae bacterium
AAACTAATTTCATATAGGTATCTAAAATGGGGATTAAAGATAATTTTATCTGGGCCAGAGAAATTTTGAGTTTTTTAGAAACAGCCAGAAACGGAACAATTAATGGAACGGCAGAAAACAATGGAATGAAACAGTCCAATCTTTCCAAAACTCTGAAAAGTTTGGAAGATAAACTTCAGTGTCAGTTATTTGAACGGAACTATAATGGTGTTAAACTCACCGAAAACGGAAAAGAAATTTTTAAGGTTGCTTGTGATATTGATAAAGTTATTTACAAAGTTAAAAATTTTACTGCCTCAGATATGAATGTTTCCGGCAAAATAAGATTATGGACCAGTGATGGTTTAGGAACCGGTTATCTCTCAAGCTGTTTATCCAGCTTCGTAGCAAAATATCCGGATATAAAAACAGATATTGTGTGTTCTCTTGAGCGGCCAAGTTTTTCAGCTGTAGATGTGGCGGTGGTTTATGATGAACCTGAATTTGATGCCAATGAAATTGTTTCTCGGTATGAATTAAGGTTTGGTTTGTTTGCCTCAATGGAATATCTGTCAAAATATGGTTTTCCTAAAAATGTTAAGGATTTGCAAAAAAATCATCGCATTTGTGATCGGGAAAATTTTGCGAGCGTATGGCCGCAATGGAAGAAAATTATTGCTGGTGCAGAACACGTTGTGGCAACGACCAATTCTTCGGCAATGTTACTTAGAATGACGTGTGATGGTATAGGCATTGCCCTTCATCCTCTTGCTATCGGCAATAAGGAAAAAGATTTGATGCACTTGTCGCAGATTGAGGTGGAGCTTAGTCATCCATTTTGGATTGTTTCGCATAAAACCGGACAAGATATTCCTAAAATTAAAGCGCTGATTGATCATATAAAAGAAGTAACTTTGCAACTATAAAATCAAAAAATTCAAGAGCCTTCGGGTTTCGCTCATTGCAACATATCCATATTTTTTGTTTCAGACTATCGCCAATGCGTAATTCTGTATATTTTTCTAGCGGATTTGTGGGAGGTATATTGCTGATTTTTACATCTGCCATGATATCTTCTTCAATAAAATTAAGTTTTATGGTGGGATGATCTTTTGCAAATTCAGAACAATCGGTTAATTCCATATTTGGGCTGATATATATATTGAGCATTCTGTTTTTAGGACATATATTTTCATGCCAGTTACTTATTTTTTGGACTTGTTCTTTTAATTCTGAAGCTAGTTCGGCAACTTTGTAGCCTTGTTTGGTTGGCATACAGCCTTGTGATGAGCGTTTAAAAAGTTTGGTGCCGATTTCTTTTTCAAAATTATTGATGATAAGACTTAAATTGGAGGCTTTAATATTATTTTCTTCCGCGGCTTTGTTAATTGATTTGCAACGAATAATTTCCTGCACATAGAGGATTCCGCGAATGAGTGCGGTATAGTTTTTTATATTCATTTTAAAAAATCCTCCGTAATTATGCCTCAAAATATATAACCTATTTATAAAAGTAGTATATTCAAAAAATTATTTTGTCAACCCTATAATAAAATATGATTACTGATGACGACATACGGGTTGAATTGGCCACTTCCGAAGAATTATATAAAGCAGCTAAGGCTGTTCGCAAGCAGGTTTTCGTAAAAGAACTGGGGATTCCGGAAAATAAAGAGTTTGATGGAAACGATTTTTGTTCTGCTCATGTTGTAGCTTATATTCAAAAACGGCATCGTAAATTGCCGATAGGAACGATGCGCATTCGTTTTTTCTCTGATTTTGTTAAATTTGAACGAATGGCTGTTACCAAGAATTTTCGTAAGATGAATGTTGCTGAAGATATTATGAAGTACGGCTTTGATTATGTTGCGCAAAAAGGATATCGTAAAATTTATGGTATGTGCAAAAAAGAATTGCTTCCTCGGTGGCAGCGTTGCGGCTACCACGAGATAGATGGTGCCGATAAAATTGAACAAAATGGAATGACATTAATTCCTATATGTTGTGACATTCCTCAAAATGCCCGTGCTTTAACGATGGTCTCTCATCCTACACTTTTAACAGCTAAAGAAGGACATTGGTACGATAACTCGCAAAAAGCAAAAGATTTTTCTAACGATGAAACCGTTTTTATGAAGTTAAGGCGATTGAAACAAAAATATCTCAACTATTGAGATATTTTCTTAAGATTTTGTTTCAGCAACTATGGTAAATTAAGCCAGAAGATATTTTTACTCTACAATTAAGCATCATCTTTCTTATGAAATTCTAAAACGAGCATTGTAATATCATCGGACTGAGGAGCTTTTTTAACAAATTTTTTAATACTCTGATACACATGCATTAACGTATCAGATAAGGTTAGTTCTTTCTGATTTAGCGCTTTATGTAAACGTTCTTCACCAAACATTTTATAATTTTCATTTTGAGCCTCTGTAACACCGTCGGTATATAAAAACAGGCGTTCATTATCTTGTAGCACAAACGTTCTGCTTTCATATTTATAATCAAATTTAACACCTAAAATTATATTGCGGTTAACATCAATATATTCATAGCCGTTTTCGGTTTTATAAAGCGGCGGACAATGTCCGGCATTGATATATTGAACTTGGCCGTTTTCCAAATTTAAAATACCGATAAAAGCCGTGACAAACATTCCCGCCTGATTGTCACATAGCGTATTATTTGCCTTGCTTATGGCTTCTTCTATAGGATATCCGGCTTGCAACATATTTTTAATAGCCGTTTTCGCTGACATCATATATAGAGCGGCGGTAATACCTTTTCCTGATACATCCGCAACAACAAAAACATAGTGCTTATCATCAATGGGAAAAAAGTCATAAAAATCTCCACCAACTTCGCGCGCCGGAGTCATAGAAGCAGCCAGTTGAAAAAACTCACCTTGAGGAAAATCAGTAGGTAAAGCAGAAGTTTGGATTTCTTTTGCTATTGCCAATTCCGATTCTATTTTTTCCTTTTCTTTTGATATTTCAGTCAGTTGTGTAAGATGCGTTTTAATATCTGTTTTCATCTTATTAAATGCTTTAGCTAATTGTGCCAGTTCAGAAGGTTTATCCAATTGAATGGTTTCCTCCCAATCTCCTTGACTAATTCTTTGGGCAATTCCTGTTAACTTTGAAATCGGTTCATTAATATTACGTCTTAAAACCCATAACAATATGCTTATAATCAGCACTGTACAAATTAAAAGAACGGTCAGTAAAACACTTAAGTGATGCACGGCAGCGTGAAATAATTCAAACAACGGCACATTAACAATTAAAACTAAACCATTATTTAACTGTTTGATATAAGGTATATATTTTACTCCATTATAATCAAAAATCTCTCCTTCTTTTAAGTCATCGGAATACCATTTTAGGGTGTTTAAAGATTTTCCCATAATTGTTGAATTATCAACATTTTGTTCGGTAGTTGCAATAATAGAATCTCCGGTTTTTTCTGCAAATAGAACAAAACTGTTCGGGGTTGGTTTAATTTTTAAAATAGATTTTAAGATTGTATCTAATTCCCAATCTATTGTGGCCATGCCAACTAATTCATCTTGATTATAAATTCCGGCACCTACCGTTGTCATTAAAATACCAAGTTGCGTACTTTTATATGGCTTAGACCACGATACACGGCGTCCATTTAATAAATCTTTCTTAATTTCTTTATACCAATTCTGCTTAAAATAATCAAAAGTTCCATTGGTGCATGAGGGAAGCATCTCAATTTTTCCATTTTGCCCCCAAACTGCATGAATGCAGGCAATTTTTTGATTATTATATATTTTATAAGGCAGGAAATATATCCCATTACCCATTGAATTCGGATAATTTTTCAAAATTTTTTTTGTGGAAAATTCGCCAACAGTCTTCTGTTTACCTTCTTGATAATAAATTTCTCCCATTAAGGCTAAATCAAGAGCATTTTTTTCTAAGGTTGCAATTTCGGTATTAATCTGCCCTTCAAAGGAGGTAATTGAGGCATTATTACCGGCGATAATCAATTCTTTATCGTTATAAAAAGCAACAATGGCAACGCCTGTTACCGTGAACCCTAAAATACATAACAACGTAAAGGTTAAGACAATAATTTTCGAATTTATACTACTCAGCATGCTTTTTCTTTATAGATAATGTTATCCAATATTTTTACAATTTGTCTCTAGTCTAGCGATATTTATTTTAATTGTCAATATGCGACCTCGCTTTGCTTTAAATACCGTATTATTTTTTCTGAATGCCGTGCTTTAACCATTTTTTTTAAGTATTTAATCTAATAGGATTTACGGGAGAAAAATATATGATAATATTAGGATATATTTTCACAATCATTAACTATATTTTTTACTGTTTTAGTAGATTTATGGTGAAAAAAGAACATATCTTACTGATGGATTTAATTGCTAAAATATTCACAATTTTAGGATTATATTGCCTAAATTCATTGAGTGGCGCAACTTCTT
>ONQU01000015.1 GCA_900320035.1 uncultured Rhodospirillaceae bacterium
GGCGGCTTTGAGCACTTCTTCGGCAAAAGCCTTTTTTGCTAAATATACCAGAAACAACGGCCGTTCCAATTTCAGTTTGCCCATAACTTCTTCTAGGGCCTCAAAACTGTCATAAATTGTGCCGGCAAAAAATAAATTATCTTCCAAATTAACTTGTTCGTTTTTCTTTATTTGACGCATTTTCTTCATTCCTTATGCCAATAAATTTGCGATGATGAAGATATAAGCGTCGATTGGCGAAAATAAATATAAAAACAAGGTTATATTGACAGGTAAATGTCAGATTTTACAGAGAGTCGCAGAGGTAATTTTTTACATCAAATTATATTTTTTACGTTCTTTATGCCATAAATTCAGTGCTTGTTGCGGTACGATATAAATTTTTTTATCCCAACCTTCAACCACACTATTGATAATATGCTTATCCATTTGATAATTATACGGCATTTTATGCTGTTGTTCTAAATCAAGAACAATATAATTAGCAATTCGATTATCTTGCATTTTTTTACCTCCACTCATTATATAGACGGTAAAACAAATATTTAAATGTAATTAGAACTAAAGTATATATCAATAAGGCAAAAAAAAGCTTGACGCGTTTTTTACTCGCCGTGCATTTTCTGTTTTTCCAGACTTTCAGCCAGACGATGATTCAGTTGACTCTTGGCGGCGGCAGCGGCACGCTCAAGCAGTTTGCGAATCAGTTGGTCGGCAACCTGTTGCTCATCATTTGTTGCGGCAAATAAAATAAAGTGATTTTGCTGCTCAGTTAACGGCTCAAAATAGTTGTTACTGAGTGCGTTGATGTTTAATGATAGGCTTATTTGCATCTTGCGATTTGCGGTATCAACATCATCAACATGTGCGGTTTCGACATAGGGTTCGGCTATAAAATCAGCCATTGTTTCATCATCGGTAACGTAAAAATAGTCACTATGCGCCAGTTGGTCTTGGATTATAGCGGAGTAGTTGTTGGTCTGTATGCCGTTCCAGAAATGCAATGGTGCTATATAAAGCAGCTTTTTTTCTTGTAAATTCTGAGGTTTAAACTCTGTTTCTTGTTGTACCTCTTGAACAATTTGCGCAATTTCCGGTGCAGCAACCGGTGCGCTGGCTTTATATTCCGCAACCAAGACATGCAAGTCTTCCGGCGCCATTTCTAAATTAGCATCAAGATGAACACATACCTGTTTTTCATCATCTAAAGTTACGTTTGGTTTAATGTCAAATAAATACTCATCAATGATACGATAGGCTATTAAGTTTAATGCCATATCGCTTAATTTAGGGTAATAACCTTGAACTAAACCTGAAGTTTTAACTGCGGCTAAACAGGCTTTGTCGATGGCACGATTTTTGGCAGTTTGTGCATCATCTTCTGCCATACGAGCATCGCACGCATCAGCATTAATCTGGCGAATAAGTAAATCTTCATCAGCTCTGGCAGTTGTAGCTACAATAAGTAATGCCGCCACAATTTCTGCGGTGAGGAATTTTACCACCAACTTCTATCTCCCTCAGCTTGGTGGATAATTTCACTCCATTCACCAATTAAGCGGCCATCTTTGCTTTTTAAGAACATATCATATTTAATCGCCGGAACTTTTTTGGTGGCGGTATCAAACCAATCAGCTTGACTATTGATAATATATTGTGCATCGGCTAAGTTTTCGGTAACGATAACATTGCTGATTTCACCGAAACGCTTTTTTAGGGTTTGAGTACCTTGTTCAATGCCACCCGGTAAATCACCGGCTTTAGGGTTGGCGGCATCAATATAAACCCGCATGGTGCCGGCTTGTTCATAAAATGGCGCAGCTTCTTTGAGCATGGAATTAACGGTGCGATTAGCAGAAATAACATAAATTTCCGGCGCATCCGGCACATAAACT
This sequence comes from uncultured Rhodospirillaceae bacterium, assembly GCA_900320035.1. Taxonomy (GTDB): domain Bacteria; phylum Pseudomonadota; class Alphaproteobacteria; order RF32; family CAG-239; genus RUG410. The sequence goes on from ONQU01000015.1 coordinate 1,896, forward strand.
TCTAAACTGCCGAACTTTAAATCATCATTGCAACAAGGGCGTTTTGCCGGTTGTCCGACCACTTCCAATACGCGTGGTCGTAAAATAAGAGGTTCTAAGGTTTGCATGCATGGATTATCCGGCATACAAGAATATGAACATGGTATTCCCGTGTTGATTTCATTGGTTGGTTCAGGTGCAGATGCCGGTTCAGGTGTCGTTTGACAGCCGGCCAAAAGGGCACAAGCACCTAATATGAACATTTTTTTCATTTCAAAAACTCCTATCGATACGTATCTTTCCTTTTTTTTACACATTTTAGCTTAAAAATAGATTAATATTTATTGAAATAACGCTAAAAAATTGCTACGCTGAGCGAAAATTGAGGAAATAAGTTAATGTTGATAACTTTTTTAATTATACTGTGTCCTTTGCTAATGTTGGTGCCGCCGTTGCAACGTAATCGCTTCTTTATCTTTTACTTTGCACTGATGGTGCTTAGTGCGTATGTTACTGAAAACTACTTTTTTAGAACTTCGGTGCTGTCTTTTAAAACCATATTACTGTTTTTAACATACCATTTAGTATGTATAAATTTGGTAACTTTTTGGGCTTACGGGGCTGATAAAAAAGCGGCACGGCGTGGTGATTGGCGGGTGCCTGAAGCGCATTTGCATGCACTTGAATTTTTAGGTGGTTGGATTGGTGCATTTATAGGGCAGAAAGTGTTTCACCACAAAAGCAAGAAACACAGTTATCAAGTTATGTTTTGGCTGATGTTGGTTTTACAAACCGCAGCTATATATATTATCTTAAAATATTTGCGATTGATATAGGAGAATTGCCATGTATAAATTTTTAGCTTTACTGAGTATGTTGATTTCGGGAGTGAGTACGGCACATGCGCAAGCTGTTTTTTTGCCCAGCACCAATAATAATTTGAGCGTCAGTATCTATAATCAAAATTTGTCATTGGTAAAAGATATGCGGCAAGCAGAACTTAAATCCGGCACCAATGAGATAATATTTGACGGCGTGGCGCAGCGCATTCAACCGGAAACTGCCATTATTTATGGTGATGAAATCAAAGTTTTGGAGCAGAATTATAATTATAATCTGCTTTCTTATCAAAACTTTATCGAACGCAATATCGGAAAAGAGGTGAATACCGTGCGCGTTAGTCCGAAAGACGGCGAAAATATTTATGAACGGGCCGTGCTGATTGGTTTGGCTAACGGACAGCCGGTTTTGCGCTTTAATTACGGTATTGATGCCGGTTTTGACGGTCGGGTGGTGTTCAAAGATATTCCGAGCGGTATGAGCAATAAACCGACGTTAACCGCTAAATTAAATGTTAAAAACAGCGGCTATAAAACCTTGCGTTTGGCTTATTTAACCGATGGTTTAAGTTGGAAAACTGATTATGTCGCCAATGTCAACGGCAAGGATACATTGAATTTAACCGGTTGGGTAACAATTAACAATGAATCCGGCATAGACTATGAAAATGCTAAAATTCAACTGGTGGCCGGCGATGTTAATGTGGTGCGAAATGTGATGCCGCGGATGGCTAAAGGGGTGATGATGGCAGCGTCATTTGATATGGCAACAAACGGTAATATTGAGCCGGAAACCGTTAACAGCTATGAACTTTATACGTTACCGACCACAACCACCATCAAAAATCAGCAAACCAAGCAAGTGGCGTTGATTGAAAAAAACAATGTGACTTATCAGAAGGAATTTAATCTGCAGACGCCGTTTTATTTTAATACCAATGGTGACGAGTTTGAAAAACTTCATCCGGTAATTACCTATGTAATGAGCAATACGGTCGATGCAAATTTGGGTATTTCCTTACCGGCCGGTACAATGCGTTTCTATGAAAATGATAAAAACGGCAATTTGCAATTCATCGGTTCGGCACGCATTAATAATACCGCTAAAGAAGATACATTACGCCTTAAATTAGGGGATGCTTTTAATATTTCTGCACGAGGTCAAACCAAAAAGATCAGTGAAAAAGAATTAAACAGGCAGAAACAAAACAAGTGTACCGATGTGAAAAAGCAACGGACTTATGAGGCAGAGGTAACAATTAATAATGCTGAAAATATGGCCAACAATGTGGTTATCAGTCAGCACTTTAACAGCGATTATAAAATTGTTAAGGAAAGTGTTGAAAGTACAGAGAAAAATGCTTTCACACGCCAATGGACGGTACCGGTGGCAGCGGGTGATAAAGCTACTTTGACATATACAGTAGAAATTATTTCAACCAATCATGAATGTCCTTAAGATAAAATCAGCGTGATTGGCAATTTTTACTTTATTGCGGTGGCAAAGTTGCAAATGTCGTATTTTTTTCTTGATTTATGGGCATAAATATGCTTGTATCGTCGGCAAGTGAGAAAGCTCACGCAGATATGGTGGAATTGGTAGACACGCCAGATTTAGGTTCTGGTGCCGCAAGGCGTAAGAGTTCGAGTCTCTTTATCTGCACCAATTTTTTAATAACTGAAAAGAGTGAATAAAATGAAATTTGAAGAATTAAAATCTAAAGGTTTGAATAAGAAATACAGCGTAACAATTGCTGCGGCAGACTTTGCTACTGCGGTTGATAAAAAACTTGATGAACTGGCTAAGACGGCTAAAATGCCGGGTTTCCGTGCCGGTAAATTACCAAAGGCAATGATTACCCAAAAGTATCGTCCGTCTGTTTTGGGTGAAGTTATAGATGATATGGTGCGTGATGCGACCAATCAGTTGTTTGAACAAACAAAAATTCGTCCGGCAGTGGCTCCGGATATTAAATTAGATAACTTTGAAGATGGTAAAGATATTGTTTTTGAAGTTGAAACACAAGTTTTACCGGAAATTACTTTGGGGGATTTTTCAAAGATTTCGTTAACTAAATTAACCGCCAAAGTGCCGGCAGAAGAAGTGGAAAAAGCTGTTAAATATATGGCCGAATCACGTCGGGAAACCATGAAGGTTGAAGAAGATCGTGCTGCCCAAAAAGGTGATGTAGTCGTTATTGATTTTGTAGGTTCTATTGATGGCGAAGAATTTGCCGGCGGTAAAGGAAATGATTATCCATTAGAGCTTGGTTCTAATTCATTTATTCCGGGCTATGAAGATCAATTAATCGGGCATAAGGTTGGAGAAACAGTTAATGTAAAGACAACTTTCCCGAAGGAATATCATGCTAAAGATTTAGCCGGCAAAGAAGCATTATTTGTGACCACCATCAAAGAAATCCGCGCCTATAAAACGGCAGAAGTTAATGATGAATTAGCTAAGGCCATGGGCGCAACCGATGTCGCTGATTTGAAAGCAAAAATTGAAGCTCGGATTGCCGAAGATTATGAAGATGCATCGCATATGAAATTAAAACGCGATTTATTAGATGCCTTGGATAAGGCGTATAAATTTGAAGTTCCACAAAAATTAATTGATGCTGAATATGAAGCCATTGCTAAACAATATCAGGCAGCTAAGGCGCAAGGACGTTTAGATGAGGAAGATAAAAAACGCGATGAAAAAGATATTTTGGCAGAATATAAAGAAATTGCTTTGCGTCGTGTAAAACTCGGGTTGTTGCTTTCGGAAATTGGTAGTAAAGCTAACTTAACTTTGACGGCTGATGATATCAATAAGGCTATGTTTGCTGAGGCTAAGCGTTATCCGGGGCAGGAACAAATGGTGCTGAATTATTACATGAAAAATAAAGAAGCATTGGAAGCTTTACGTGCACCAGCGTTTGAAGAAAAAATCATCGATCATGTGTTAAGTCAAGCCAAAATTACCGATAAAGAAGTGACGGTGGCTGAACTTTATGATTTTTCGGATAAAAAGAAAGCTGCTTAATTAACAATGGAAAGCTTTAAATATAATCCACAATCAAGCGTGGCAGATGAATTCATCTGCCACGATGAAATTTTGGCGAGTTTGCAATTTGCCGAAGCTCATAAAAATGATGAAGCATTGTTAGCGCAAATTCTGGCTAAAGCCAAGGAGGAAAAAGGATTATCACATCGTGAAGCATTGGTGTTGTTGGCAAGTGATAATGCGGCAACCAATCAGCAAATTGAAGCGTTGGCTAAAAAAATTAAGTTAGATTTTTACGGCAATCGCATTGTGTTGTTTGCGCCACTTTATCTTTCAAACTATTGCGTTAACGGTTGTACTTATTGTCCGTATCATGCCATTAATAAACATATGCCGCGTAAAAAAATGACGCAGGACGAAATTAAAGAAGAAGTTATCGCTTTGCAAGATATGGGGCATAAGCGGTTGGCTTTGGAGCTTGGTGAACATCCGACAATGAATCCGCTGGAATATGTTTTGGAAAGCATTGATACTATTTATAATATTAAGCATAAAAACGGTGCCATTCGCCGCGTTAATGTTAATATTGCCGCAACTGATGAGGCAAGCTTTGCCAAGCTGAAAGATGCCGGTATTGGGACATATATTCTGTTTCAAGAAACGTATAATCGGCAACGCTATGAGGCATTGCATCCGACCGGACCAAAGCATGATTATAACCGTCAAACCGAGGCGATGGATCGGGCTATGCGTGGTGGTATTGATGATGTCGGTATTGGCGTTTTATTTGGGCTTTCGACTTATTTATATGAATTTACGGCGCTATTGATGCATGTGGAGCATTTGAAAGCCGTATTTGGTGTGGGGCCGCATACCATCAGTGTGCCACGCTTACGTCCGGCTGACGGTATTAACCCCGAACAGTTTGCCGATTGTATCAGTGATGACATTTTTGTAAAAATTGTAGCTTGTTTGCGTATTGCCGTGCCGACCGCCGGTATGATTATTTCTACGAGAGAGAGCAAAGAAACACGCGAGCGGGTGTTACAGCTTGGTATTTCACAAATATCGGGGGGCTCTAAAACTTCGGTGGGCGGATATAGTCAAGCTCATGCTGAAAATAGTGACTCAGCGCAATTTGATGTTTGTGATAATCGCACGCTTGACGAAGTGGTTTATTGGCTGTTAGGAAACGGGCATATTCCTAGTTTTTGCACAGCTTGCTACCGTAAACACCGTACCGGTGAGGCGTTTATGAAACTTTGTGCCAATAAATCGATTCACCATTTCTGCCACCCGAATGCTTTGCTTAGTTTGCAAGAATATTTAACTGATTATGCATCACCGGCAACTAAGGCATTGGGTGAAAAGGTGATTGCCGCTGAAGTGGCAAAATTGCCGCCGCAATCAGCAAAATTTGTGTTGCAACATCTGCAAGATATTAAAAACGGCAATGATCGCGATTTTTATTTGTAATGAATTTTAAGAACAACTGATGAAGGAAAAAATATGCCTCAGCAAACTATCAATCCGCGTAAAACATTTGCTATTATTTCACACCCGGATGCCGGTAAAACGACACTGACCGAAAAGTTGTTGTTGTTCGGCGGCGCTATTCAGCAAGCCGGTGCGGTTAAGGCACGCGGTGAAAATCGTAAAGCTCATTCCGACTGGATGAAGGTTGAGCAAGAGAGGGGAATTTCGGTGGCTTCATCGGTGATGAATTTTGAATATGCCGATACCACGTTTAATTTGCTCGATACGCCGGGGCACGAGGATTTTTCCGAAGATACTTATCGTGTTTTAACGGCTGTTGATTCGGCTGTGATGGTATTAGATTCAGCTAAAGGTATTGAAGCGCAAACCAAGAAGTTATTTGAAGTCTGTCGTTTGCGCAATATTCCGATTATCACGTTTATCAACAAGTTGGACCGTGAAGATTTGGACCCGTTTGAATTGCTTGATGATATTGAAAATACATTGGCTTTAGAAGTGACGCCGGCCAGTTGGCCGATTGGTAGTGGCAAGGATTTTCTCGGTTGCTATGATATTTTGCATGATCGACTGATTTTGATGAATAAGAATGGTACAAAATCGCTGATTAACGATACCATTGAAACGTGCAACGGACTTGACGATCCGAAACTTGATGCTTTGTTGCCGGCTCACATGGTGGCAAAATTGCGTGAAGATGTGGCAATGGTTCGTGAGCTTTGTCCGGCATTTAATATGGAAGATTATTTGAGCGGTTCATTAACGCCGGTATTTTTTGGGAGCGCGGTTAATAATTTTGGTGTACGTGAGGTATTACAAGGCTTGACTGAATTTGCGCCAACACCGCAACCGCAAAATAGTGTTGAACGGGTGGTGCAAGCCGATGAGCCGAAAGTGACCGGTTTTATCTTCAAAATTCAAGCGAATATGGACCCGAAACATCGTGATCGTATTGCATTTATGCGCATTTGTTCAGGGCATTTTAAACGCGGTATGGGATTGTTGCAGGTACGGACCGGTAAAGAAGTAAAAATTGCAACGCCGGTGATGTTTTTGGCGCAAGAGCGTGAATTAACCGAAGATGCTTATGCCGGTGATATCATCGGTATTCCGAATCATGGACAGCTAAGAATCGGTGATACATTGACTGAGGGCGAAAAAATTCATTACACCGGCATTCCGAGTTTTGCACCGGAGTTGTTACAATCGGTACGCGCTAAAGATCCGCTGAAATCGAAGCATTTAGCCAATGCCTTACAGCAAATTGCCGAAGAAGGCGGCGCCAGTATTTTTAAGCCGTTAAGCGGTTCAGAATATATTGTTGGAGTGGTGGGGGCTTTGCAATTTGAGGTGATTGCCGATCGTTTGCGTACGGAGTTTAATGTTGATGTTATTTTTGAGCAAACGCCATATTTTACGGCGCGTTGGGTGAGCGCAGACGATAAAAATATGTTGGAAAAATTTTATCACGCTTATCAAGCCAATATTGCTGATGATTATAATGGTGCTAAAGTATTTTTGGCGCGCAATGCGTGGCACTTAGGTAAGGTAAAAGAAGATTTTCCGGCGCTGGAACTGCATAAAACTCGCGAACAAAATATAAGCTAATACGTGAATAGTAGCGGATAAGCTATTTGTTAAGCTTGCAATTTATTTTCAGGTGCTTATTATTTTTACAAGATTAAAAATTATGGAGGGGTAAATGAAATTTGCCGTTAGTTTGGTGCGTTTGCTGTGCGGTTTGGTGGCTGGTGTGTTGTTGGTGGCGTACCTGTATTTTACCATAAACTATGAGCAGACCGGTGTTGCCGGCAGTCATACATTGGCTTTGGCGTGTTTGTTTTTGTTTGTTGCTGCCTTACTTATTTGGGGCGGTTTAGCGGTTATGAGCGATGTGTGGCTGAAAAGAATTGATAATAAGGAATTTTATCATAAATTGTTGCAAAAAGGCCAATTGAACGGTATAACGTCGGATTTAATGGCGGGTAATACGCAGCAGTTGGGTGAATTGCTTAAACAAATAAGTGCCACCAATGAAGATAGTAAACAAACGTTGCTTTCCGGCTTGTATGAATTAGGTGAAAAACTGCAAGCATTGAAAAATGAAAAAATGTCGGAAGATCAAAATACTTTGGTGGGTGAGGTGCGTGCTATCAGCCAAAATATGAATGAAGTACAAACGCAAATTGAAACATTGTTAACGCAATTGCAACAACAAAAGAAAATTTTATCCCAACTTTCGGACTATCCTTCGCGGATGAATAATGGCGAAACAAAATATTATCCGGTATTGCAGGAAGAAGCGGATTATCCGGAGTCGGTTATTGATTATAATGAGTCGCAATCAAATGTTGATGTTATTGCAAATTCTGATACCGGTGAACAGGAGCCTAAGCTCGAAGAAACATCTGTTGCTGATGATGCTAAAATGGTGACGGAGATAACAGAAGACGATGTTCCTCTTGATGAATTTATGGACGAATCACTTGATGATTTGCTTAATGAAGAAGTTGAAACTTCCGATGATAACTCTGATTCATTACAAGATTTACCCAAAGAAGATGAAAGCGTTGATTTCTCTGAAGATGTTTTTGATGTTGATAATACAACGCTTGACTTAGAAGATGCTTCACCGGATTTTACATCTGCACTTTCGGAAACAACTGAAAATGTTGATTTGGGCGCGGATAATCCGTTTGGTACCGAAGATTTAGCCCCTAATGCATCAGAAACCGAGATAAATTTTGAACCAAGCCAAGAAATTGACTTAGGCGCAGATAATCCATTTGGCGAGGAGGAAACTAAAGAAGAAGCTGAAATCGATATTAAAGCGGTTGAGCCGGCGGTAAGTGCGAAGAAAAATGAACCGAATCTGGAGCAAATTTTTAACGATGAATTAGCTTCCGAATTGGCTGATTTGGAAATTTTGAACGGTAAACCGACGGAAAAAACGCAAGATGATATTGATTTAGAACAATTTTTTGCCGGTTATCGTAAGTCTATGGATCAGCAATAAAATGTGCTTAAAACAAAACCCCGGCGTTGCAATGGCAAGGCGGGGATTTTGTTATTTCTTAAAGGAGCTTAATCTTGAAATTCAAGCTGCTCCATGACGGCGTCAATCAGTTGACTGACCTTGGTCATTTTCTTGACTTCTGAATCGTTGAGCTGGATACCATAAAGGCGCTCCAAGCTGTCGATGGTGTCCAAACGACCTTGCCCTGAAAAGTCAAGGGCAAAGATGCGAGAAAGCAATGAGCTTTCCCTTACTTTTTCTACTTCGGAGCTGTTAATCCAGTCCCTGTCGTAGAGGATGTCCTTTACTTGCGCGAGAACATCGGCGCGCTCTGTCATGAACTGTGTCATAGCCATTAAACTTTAATTTTTAGTACTAATAATTAATATCTCTACCTACAAAGGTAAGAGTTTTTGAAAAATTTGTCAAGATTTTTTTATCAAAAAGTGCAATTTTTTTTATTCATCGGCTTCAACGGCAGGTTCATCCTCAATTTCATGGTCATCGAGCGAATAGCCGGTAGCACGAATGGTGCGAATATAATCAGGACCGAATTCGTTTAAAACCTTGCGCAAACGGCGGATATGGACATCAATGGTGCGCATTTCCACATAGATGCTGTTACCCCATATTTCTTTGAGCAAATCTTGGCGGCTGAACACTTGGCGCGGGTGCGCAATCAAAAGTTGCAGAATCCGAAACTCGGTTGGACCGACACGCACATAATTCTCGCCGCGAAACACCTTTTTTTCGACCATATTTAGGGTTATGTCTTGGAAGTTGTAGGCTTTTTTAACCGGTGCAGTGGTGGTACTGACGCGGCGTAAGTTGGTTTTGATACGCGCTAAAAGTTCGGGTACCGAAAATGGCTTGGTAACATAATCATCGGCACCGGCTGAAAGCCCGATGACTTTATCTTCTTCTTGTCCTTTAGCGGTCAGCATAATAATCGGAATATTTTTCAGTTCCGGATTGTTGCGAATGATTTTACACAACTCTAAACCGGATATTTCAGGTAGCATCCAATCTAAAAGAATGAGTGACGGTAAATATTTTTCGACGGCCGCTAAGACACGATTACCGTGTGCTACCGTAATGGTATCATATCCGTTTTTTTCCAGGTTATATTTCAGCAATAAAGCAATGGCTTGTTCATCTTCTACAATCATAATCGTTGCCATGGTTTATTCTCCTAAAGTTCGTAATTTCTTGATATATTGTGTTGGGTTTTCTGCCTTAAAAATGGCACTTCCGGCGACCAAGACATCGGCACCGTGAGCCATACAGTCAGCGCCGGTGGTTAAATTAATACCACCATCAACTTCGATGGTTATCGGTCGGTTGCTTATATATTGCTTAAGCGCGGCAATTTTACGAAGTTGATTTGGCATAAACTGCTGCCCGCCGAATCCCGGTTCAACCGTCATTACCAAGATATTATCAATATCATCTAAATAAGGGAGCACACTTTCAGCCGGTGTTTGCGGTTTCAATGATAGGCCGATTTTTATCATACGTTCACGTAGGTATGTAAAAATTTGCGGCAGATTTTGAGTTGCTTCAATATGCACTGTGATTAAATCAGCACCGGCATCGGCAAACATCGGTAAAAATTGTTCGGGATTTTCAATCATCAGATGCACATCAAAAAGTAATTTACTAGCCGGACGTAATTGTTTGACCACATGGGGACCAAAACTTAAATTTGGTACAAAATGCCCATCCATAATATCAAAATGCAACCATTGGGCACCGGCTTTTTCAACCATTTCAACTTGTTTTGCTAAGTATCCGGCATCGGCAGCTAATAAACTTGGAGCAATTTTAACCATTTTGTTTTCCTTTAGATAAATTCAATCTGCTTTTTCTTCGGATTATATGTTATGGCCAACTTACCTTTGCACATCATGGCAGCATATTGTCCGAAAACTTCATAGCGCCACCCCTGCATTGCCGGCGTTTTATCCGGTAAATTGGTGATAATATAGCGTAAATCTTCATCATCGGCAATCAAATGGGCCGAAACACCGCATTCTACGCTTTTAAGCCGCAACAACATGCGCAACATCTCCATTAAACTCTGCTCATGATTAGGAACGCAGACTTTTGAATCTTTGCGATCTTGACGGCATTGCTCCGCTGGCATCGGATTTTGCGCAGCTTCGTGCAAAACATTGATAATTTCTTCACCTAGACGACCCTTGGCAATCTCTGCCTTGAGATTGCGCACCTTACTTAATTCTTCAACGGATTTCGGATGAGCACTGGCAATATTGAGTAAAACTTCATCTTTGGCAATAGATGAACGTGGTACATTATATTTTTGTGCCCGTTTTTCACGCCAAGCTGCCAAATATTTCAGAGCGGCCAAATAGTGTGGCGAGTAGGTGTTGTGGCGTAAACGCTTCCATGCCTCATCGGGCTTAATGTCATACGATTTTTCATCACACAAATCGGCTATTTCTTCTTTGATCCAATCTAAGCGATTGTTATCAATCATATATTGATGCAGGTATTTATAGCAATCAATCAGATGAGTGACATCGCCCAAAGCATATTGCAATTGTTCTTCATCTAAAGGGCGTAAGCTCCAATCAGTCAGCCGGCATGATTTATCAATATCTTGTTTGGTAATGGCACGTACCAAATTACCATAACCGATGTTTTCAGCAAAACCGCAAACTTGCGCGGCAATTTGGGTATCAAACACATTTTTCGGTGTTTGACCGGTTAAATTATAGAAAATTTCGATATCTTGGCGTCCGGCATGAAAAACTTTAACAATATTCGGATTTTGCAATATGGCAAAAAAAGGCGATAAATCGATATTTGTCATCGGATCAATAATAGCCGCACCACCTTCATAGCCCACTTGTAGCAAACAAAGTTTTGAATAATAAGAGTGTTCGCGAATAAATTCAGAATCAACGGTAATAAAAGGTTGTTGCTGCAGAATTTCACAAAAAGCCAATAATTTTTCGTCGCTATCAATGACATTCATCTTCTTTCTCCTTGGCTTTCAGCATAGGCGTGATTGCTTAATATTTTTTTAATTTGTAGTTGATTTTATCGAAAATCCGCGTTAGAACAAAAAAAGTTAATTTGATAAAAAAAGAGGACATTATGAACGAATATCGGACACATACTTGCGGCGAATTACGTGCCGCACATATCGGAGAAAACGTCAAACTTGCCGGGTGGATACATCGTAAGCGCAATTTAGGTAATTTATGCTTTGTTGATTTACGTGACCACTATGGTATTACACAATGTGTTTTTGACAGCTCATCAGCTTTATTTGCTAAGATGGAAAATATCCGTGTGGAGAGCGTTATCGGGATTAACGGCACGGTGGTGGCGCGCGAAAGCGTTAATAAAAATATGCCGACCGGTGATATTGAAATTCAAGTTTCTGATTTGGTGGTATATTCTGAGGCCGATGTTTTGCCAGTACAAGTGTTTGGTGAGGGTAATGAACCGGAAGAATTGCGTTTGAAATATCGCTTTTTAGACTTACGACGCGAGCGTATTCACAGCAATATTATGCTTCGTTCAAAGGTAATTGCTGAAATGCGTCGTTTGATGGTAGAACAAGGCTTTACCGAATATCAGACGCCGATTTTGACAGCTTCATCACCGGAAGGAGCACGCGATTTCTTGGTTCCGTCACGTTTAAATCCGGGGCGGTTTTATGCTTTACCACAGGCACCGCAACAATTTAAACAGCTTTTGATGGTATCCGGTTTTGACCGCTATTTTCAAATTGCGCCGTGTTTCCGTGATGAAGATCCGCGGGCCGATCGTAGTCCTGGTGAATTTTATCAGCTTGATATGGAAATGTCATTTGTCACCCAAGAAGATGTTTTCAAAGTTATTGAAAAAACAATGGGGACAATTTTTAATGAGTTTGCCAATGGTAAAAAGGTTGATCAGGCACCGTTTATGCGTATTCCGTTCCGGGAAGCGATGCTTAAATACGGTAGCGATAAACCGGATTTGCGTAATCCGTTAACAATATGCGATGCAACCGGATTTTTCAATAATTCCGGTTTTGGGGTTTATGATGAAAAAGTTAAAAACGGTGAGCAAATTCGTGCCATTAAGTTGCCGAATGCCGGCAATAAACCGCGCTCATTCTTTGATAAATTTGATGCCTTTGCTAAAGAAGAGGGTTTCGGTGGTATAGCTTATGTGGCGTTTGCTGAAGGTGGTGCTAAGGGTATTGCCAAGTTCTTTGATGAATCTAAATTAGCCGAATTAAAACAGAGTTTTGACTTAGGTGAGGGCGATGCCGTTGTCTTTATGGGGGGTAAAAAAATCAATAAATTTGCCGGTATAATGCGTAACAAACTCGGCGAAGCTTTAGATTTGTTTGATAAAAATGCATTTAAGCTTTGTTGGGTGGTTGATTTTCCTTTCTACGAGGAAAATGAAGAAACCGGTGCCATTGAATTTTCACATAACCCATTTTCAATGCCGCAAGGCGGTTTAGAGGCTTTGAACAATAAAAATCCGCTCGATATTTTGGCTTATCAATATGATTTGGTATGTAATGGAGTGGAATTAGCGTCGGGTGCGGTGCGTAACCATTTACCGGAAATTATGTATCGGGCCTTTGCCATTGCCGGTTATGATAAAAGCATTGTTGATAACAAGTTTGGCGGTATGATTAGTGCGTTTAAGTTTGGGGCGCCGCCGCACGCCGGCTGTGCACCGGGAATTGACCGCACAGTGATGTTGCTTCTTGATGAGCCGATTATTCGTGATGTGATTTTGTTCCCGCTGAATGGTAAGGCGCAAGATTTAATGATGCAAGCACCAAATACGGTGACCGAGCAACAACTCAAGGATTTGCATATCAAAATTGATTTGCCAGAAGCTGAATAATCAATTTTCAGCATTTAAGCAGTAAAAAATGGATATTCCTCAGGTTATAAAGGAATATCCATTTTGCTTTAACCGATATGCCCCAATTATCTTGCCAAGATAAATTGAAAACAGTTGTTGATGACATATTTAAAGACCGCGGATAAGGAGGAGAAATGCTTAAGTTAATAAAATTCATGCTTTATATTTTTGTGGCGGTCGGGTTGGTATATTTATTGCAAGATATTCTTGATAATTCATCATCAGTAAGGCGCAATGTACAAAGTTCTATTATACGCATTTCAGATGCGACTAAGGCGTTATTTGATAAAGCATATGCAAGCGTTATGAGCACAACAGATCAACAATTAACCAATATTCAAACACAAACAGAAAATATGTTGGCACGAATGGAATAATACTAAATTCCTAACTCTTTTGCAGGTGGATAAAAATTAAAAATAACTTCCTATTTTATGGCATTGTTGCTATATTAAGGAAGTTTAATTTTAAAGCAGTAAAAGAGGTATGAAGTGACTGAAGAAATAACCGCAACCGAAGTTGTTAAAACAGATAATATTGCCCCAACGATGATCTCGGAAGAAATGCGCCGTAGCTATTTGGATTATGCCATGAGCGTTATTGTTTCGCGTGCGCTTCCGGATGCCCGTGATGGTATGAAACCGGTACATCGCCGTATTATTTACGGTATGTATGAAAACGGTTATGATAACACCAAGCCATATCGTAAATCGGCGCGTATCGTCGGTGATGTTATGGGTAAATATCACCCGCATGGTGACAGCTCAATTTATGAGGCTATGGTGCGTATGGCGCAACCTTTTTCTATGCGCTTAACCTTGGTGGACGGGCAGGGTAACTTCGGCTCCATGGATGGTGACGGTGCAGCCGCTATGCGTTATACGGAAGCACGCTTGGCTAAAGTAGCCACCTGTTTAACCGATAATTTGGACGAAGATACAGTTGACTTTATGCCAAACTATGATGAATCTTTACAAGAACCAACAGTGTTGCCGGCGCGTTTTCCAAATTTGTTGGTCAATGGCGGTAACGGTATTGCCGTTGGTATGGCCACTAATATTCCACCACATAATTTAGGGGAAGTGATTGACGCTTGCTGTGCTTATATCGATAATCCGGAAATTAGCATCGAAGATTTGATTAAAATTGTGCCGGGACCTGATTTTCCGACCGGCGGGTTGATTTTGGGTTACGGTGGGGCACGTCAGGCTTATTTAACCGGTCGCGGCTCGGTGATGATGCGTTCAAAATGCTCCATTGAAGAAATTCGCAAGGATAAAGAGGCTATTATCGTACACGAAGTGCCGTATCAAGTCAATAAGGCCAATTTGGTGGCGCATATTGCTGAACTCGTCAAAGATAAGCGCATTGAAGGCATTTCCGATATCCGTGATGAGTCAGATCGGCAAGGGGTGCGCATTGTCATTGAAATTAAGCGCGATTTCCAAGCTGAAGTCATTTTGAATCAACTTTATAAATTTACCGAGCTGCAAACCAGTTTTGGTATGAATATGCTGGCGATTAACGGCGGTCGGCCGATGATGATGAATTTGCGCGATATTATTTCTACCTTTATTGAATTTCGTGAAGAAGTTATCCGTCGTCGCACGGTATATCGCTTAAACAAAGCGCGTGATCGGGCGCATGTATTAGTCGGTTTGGCAATTGCGGTGGAAAATTTGGATCCGGTAATTGAGTTGATTAAAACAGCACCGACTCCGCAAGATGCACGTGACCGCTTAACCGAGAAACCATGGCCGGCCGGCACCATTGCTTCGTGGGTAGATTTGATTGATGAACCGGATCACAAGGTTGAAAACGGCATGTATCAGCTTTCCGAAGATCAAGCAAAAGCAATTTTGGATTTGAAATTGCAGCGCTTGACCGGTTTGGAACGTGATAAAATCCATGATGAATTGGTGGCATTAGGCGATGATATTAAAGAATATCTGTCGATTTTATCCAGCCGTGAGAAACTGTTTGGCATTATGCGTGATGAATTGGTGGCGGTTAAAGACGAATATGCCACACCGCGTTTGACGCAAATTGAGGATATTGAATATAACCAAGACATTGAATCACTTATTCAACGTGAAGAAATGGTGGTGACAGTTACTGAAGAAGGATACATTAAACGTGTGCCGCTAAATGCTTATAAAGCGCAAAAACGTGGTGGTAAAGGCAAATCAGGTATGACGACCAAGGAAGAAGATTTTGTCACGCGCTTGTTTGTGGCCAGCACACATACACCGGTGCTGTTCTTCTCGAGCCGCGGCATTGTTTATAAGATGAAGGTTTATAAATTGCCGCTTGGTTCGCCAACATCAAAGGGCAAGCCGTTTATTAATTTGTTGCCGCTCGAAAATGGTGAAAACATTACGGCAATTATGAAATTACCGGAAAATGAGGAGGAGTGCCAAGGTATGTCTATTGCGTTTGCAACGCGTAGCGGTAATATTCGCCGCAACAGCCTCATGGACTTTGTGCGTGTTCAAGCCAATGGTAAGATTGCGATGAAACTTGATGAAGGCGATAAGCTCGTCAATGTGGCATTGTGTGATGACAATAATGACATAATGCTGGCTACCCGCCAAGGTAAATGTATTCGCTTCCCGGTAGCTGATTTGCGCATGTTTGTCGGGCGTAATTCGACCGGCGTGCGTGGTATCAAATTGGCGAAAGGCGATGAGGTGATTTCAATGTCAATTTTGAAGCATATTACCGCTAATGCCGATGAGCGTGATGAATATTTACGCGTTTCAAACGCCATGAAGAAGGTTGATGCCGAATCTGGTGAAACCAGTTGCATTTCGGCTGACCAAACCGGTTTGTTGAACTTATTGACGGTTGAAAAGTTTGCACAAATGCAGGAATTGGAAGAATTTTTGCTCACGGTAACAGTCACCGGCTATGGTAAACGCTCATCATCATATGAATATCGCGTTACCGGTCGCGGCGGTCAAGGTATTGCCAACATGGAAATGTCACCACGCAATAAAGAAGTCGTCAGTTCTTTCCCAATTGAGGAAGATAAGGAAATTATGATGGTGACCGATGGTGGTAAACTCATCCGTATGCCGGTTGATGATATTCGTATTGCCGGTCGCAAGACACAGGGTGTTATTTTGTTCCGCACTGCCGATGATGAAAAAGTGGTTTCGGTGACTAAACTTGATGCCGATGCCGGCACCGATGAAGAAATCGATGAGGAAGGTGACGGCGAAATTGAAGCTGCGGAAATTACTGCTGAAGAAGTGATTGCCGAGCCGCAAACCGATGAGGTTGATGCATAGAAAATTGCTTGTAAAAAAAAGTAAAACAGCGCCTTGTTTTTGGTAGAGCAGGGCGTTTTTTTATACATATTGACTCTAAGTGATTTTTATATACAATGGATTTCACAAAACTTATAATTTTGCGAAATGTATTACTTTAAATATTATTGCGTATGAAAAGAGAAGAAATTTTCGCGCTTATTGAGCGCATTCAAGCGGTTTGTCCTCCGGAGTGTAAAGTGGAAACCGTACCGACCAAGCAACCGAACGATGTTCATCTTATCATTATTCAACGACCGGCAACCGATTTTGATGAAGTAACGGAAACATCAGATACGCAAGTCGAAGAATATAAGTCTTTCTTTGAGCGCAATCTCGTTTTAAGGAAGGTTTATTTTTGGGAGTTGCAGAAAATCCGTCGTTGGCATTATGAAACGATTTTACCGCTTCTCGGCGATGCTGCAACACATTTCAAAGTTCTGTATTGCTGCGGCAATAAGTTTGTGGCATACGAGCGCTTTACTTTGTTTGACTATGCGGAAAATTATGCCGGTGTTTTTGATTATTTGGGTGTCAAAGATCAAAGAGGCTACCGATGGATGGGGGTTTGTCGGAACATCGATATGCTGATAGGCGTTTTAATGACAACATATCAGGAACTGTGAATTAAAATCTCTGCTGCTCGATGCGGCAGGGATTTTTTTGTTGTATTATGGCGATAAATGACAGATTGACTTTTGTAATTTTTATTCTACGATAAACTAAAAATGGAGCGACAAATTGATGAAAAAAATATGCTTAATTTTGATATTTTGTTTACCGGCAATAACCGTTCAGGCTCTCAGTTGGTGGCCGTTTGCCGCCGGGAAAATGCCAACGCAAGGCAATCATCATAGTCAATCGTTTTATGCCGTTAAAAAAGAAATGCTCGAAAAGATATATTATGACCATCGGCAGACGCTTTATTGCGATGCCGAATTTACCGCGCATAAAAAAATCATCAAGCCGCACGGTTTCAAATTGCCGAATTTGCGTAAGGTGAATTTCAAGGTTTATGATATTTCATTGGAAGAATTGCAACGCAAGGCCGAACGCATGGAATGGGAACACATCGTGCCGGCACAAAATTTCGGCAAAACCTTTACCGAATGGCAAAACGGGCATAAAAACTGCACATTCGGCAAAGGAGCAAAATATAAAGGACGCAAATGTGCCGAGCAGGAAAATGAAGAATTTCGCTATATGTACACCGATATGTATAACCTCTATCCGGCAATCGGCGCGGTTAATTATTTAAGGGCGAATTTTAATTTTACCCAATTTGATGATAAAGTGGCCAATACTTTTGGGCAGTGTGCGCTGAAAATTGCGCATAATAAAGCTGAGCCGCCGGATGGCGTTAAAGGTTTGATTGCGCGAACTTATTTGTATATGGAAAAAACATATCCACGCTATAAAATCGGTGAGCCAATGCGCGGTATTTTAACGGTGTGGAATAAAAAATATCCACTCACGATGTGGGAATGTCAGCGTGCGAGTCGGATTGAAAAAGTGCAA
>ONQU01000035.1 GCA_900320035.1 uncultured Rhodospirillaceae bacterium
ACAATATTTCCGTCAAGGCAAAGAGGCAATTTTGCTGCAAAATCCGATTGTGAAAGAACTTAATGAAATGCGTCCGTCGATTTTGCCGAACTTATTGACGGCAGTTAAAAACAACATTGCGCGCGGCTATGCTAATTTGGCACTATTTGAAGTCGGACCGCAATTTGACGGTCGCAACCCGACAGAACAACATACATCAGCCAGCGGTGTTAGGTGCGGTCAAACCGCTAAAAAAGATTGGAGCGGTGCAGCACGAGCTTATGATGTATTTGATGCTAAAGCTGATGCGTTAGCTGTTATTGCCGCCGCTAACGGACCTTATGATAATCCGCAAATTACCGCTGACGCCCCTAGTTATTATCATCCGGGACGTTCCGGCACTATTCGTTTAGGTAAAAATGTGCTCGCTTGGTTTGGCGAAATTCATCCGAGCATTTTAAAAGCCTTGGATATTAAAACTCGCGTTGTTGCATTTGAAGTCAATCTCGATAACATTCCGCAACCGCGTAAAGTTCAGGATAAAGCGCGTAAGAAGCTCGAACTTTCACCATTCCAGGCAGTCGATAAAGATTTAGCCTTTGTTGTTGATAAAAATATAACGGCATCGGCAATTATAGCGGCAGCAAAAAATGCTGATAGAACACACATCAGTGATGTTCGAATTTTTGATATTTTTGAAGGTGGCAATTTACCGGAAGGTAAAAAATCGGTGGCTATAAGCCTCACCTTCCAACCGTTTGAACAAACTTTCACCGATAAAGATATTGAAAATTTAATGAACAAAGTCATTGTTGAAGTCGGTAAAAAGACCGGCGGTGAATTGAGATAGGAGAAAAAATTATGGCTATGAAAACAACACGTAAACAAAACTATCCGGAATGGTATCAAAATGTGGTATCAGAAGCTGATATGGCGGAAAATTCGGTTTCTCCGGGTTGCATGGTGATGAAAGCGTGGGGCTATGGTTTATGGGAGCGTATTCAACGCGTCTTAGATGATAAAATCAAAGAAACCGGCCACGAAAACTACTATTTCCCGATGTTTATTCCACTCTCTTTCTTTCAAAAAGAGGCTGATCACGTGGATGGTTTTGCCAAAGAAATGGCGGTTGTAACGCATTCACGTTTGGTTAATGAAGAAGGCAAATTAAAACCGTCATCTCCGCTGGAAGAGCCATTAATTGTGCGTCCGACCAGTGAAACGATTATTGCCGATTCGTTTGCTAAATGGGTGAATTCGTATCGTGATTTACCGATTCTGCTCAATCAATGGGCCAATGTGGTGCGTTGGGAAATGCGTCCACGCCTGTTTTTGCGCACACGTGAATTTTTATGGCAAGAAGGTCACACCGTTCATGCTTCAATGCAAGAAGCGGAAGCGGAAACCGTCAAAATGCTCGAGGTTTATCGCGATTTTGCCGAAAATGCGTTAGCAATGCCTGTTTTGGTTGGTCGTAAACCGGAACACGAAAAATTTCCGGGGGCTATTGACACCTACTGCATCGAGGCCATGATGCAGGACGGTAAAGCCTTGCAAGCCGGTACATCGCACTTTTTAGGGCAAAATTTTGCAAAATCAGCCAACATCAAGTTTGTTAATCAGAACAATGAACTGGAATATGCCTACACCACATCGTGGGGTGTTTCGACTCGGCTCATCGGTGGAACCATAATGTGCCATGCTGATGACGACGGTATGGTTGTACCGCCGCACATTGCACCGTATCAGGTGGTGATTGTGCCGATTATCAAAAAGCCGGAAGATACTGAAAAAGTGATGAGCTATATTGAAAATTTACAACAACGGCTCAGAGCGCAAACTGCTTTTGGTGAAAAGCTGCGGTTTAAAATTGATACGCGCGACAAAGCCAGTGTCGATAAAGTATGGGAATGGCTCAGAAAAGGTGCACCGATGGTGTGTGAGATTGGGCCTCGCGATGTCGATAATAGCGGCTTAATGGTGAAAGAACGCATCTATTTGAATTCACCGGAGGGTAAAAAAATTATGCCGGCTGATGAATTTGTGACAACTGTTGGTCGGCGTTTGGAAGATTTGCAAAAACAAATGCTTGCCAAGGCCAGATCTCGTTTAGAAGCTAATATCCGCACCGATATTACGACGCCGGAGGCTTTTGCTGACTATTTTGCTCACTCCAATGAGTGGATAGAAGACGGCAAACAAGGCAAGGTCGCATTCGTGCGCGGTAAATGGTGTGGCGATACGGCAACGGAAGAAATCTTAAAAGCAATGAAAATCACGATTCGCTGCATTCCGTTTGATCAAAGCGGAACAACCGGTCCATGCTTATTAACGGGCAAAGATGCAACCTTGGATGTTATCTATGCCCGAAGCTATTAATTGCAGAAATTTTCTGACTATGAAAAACTCGTCGTTCACCAAGCGCGAGTTTTTTTTTAACTAAAATTTCGCTTTGAAAAAATTTTTTTAAGCTTAAATATATGATATTATAGTAAAATTTAAAAAGTTGCGGATAAAAATTAAATACTATATATTGTTTATTTACTTTTTGTTAATACTATATGTAGTATAATTTTATTAAATGACGTAACGATAAATTTTAAGGAGATACATAATGAATGTTATTAAGTTTGAAAACATTGCTTTAACCGATGCAGAACGCCAACCATGTGAGGTTTGGACGCGCGTGATGGGTTATCATCGTCCGGTCAGCGAATTTAATCGCGGTAAAAAAAGCGAATATTATTCGCGCATGTGTTTTACGGAAGAAAAAGCGATTTCTCATCTGAAAGCAGCAACTCAAACTTGTGCTTGTGCCGCTGAATAGTCTATAGAATACTTTATAATACTTTAGTAAATAACCCTTGATAAACCGGGGGTTATTTTTTTATAACGTTAATTGCTTAAGGCACAAAAAAACGCGCTGTCTATGGTATTTAGTCATTTTCAAACCACTTACAGCGCGTTTTAATTTTATTTATTTACGACGTAAAAATGATGGAATATCTAAATCATCACTTGATATATCGATATCGCTTTCATCAGCTTGAGAGATATCTTCCTCAAACTTATTTTCACGCTTTGCGTCTTCATTATTTTTGCGACGAGCCAAAGAAATACCCATAAATCGATCGATAAACGAGCTTGGTTTGGCTGCCGGTGCAACACCTTCTTCCGGCTGAGTTTTATCATCTGCCGTTAAAGGTTCATCTTTAAAAGCAGATACATCATTATCGTTAAACAATTCCGGTTCTTCTTCCATCTTTGTTGGAATGTTTTGAATCGATGTATCGCTAGCAAAAAAGTCCTCACTTTTATTGGTCAAAGTATTAAAATCGATATCAATATTATTTTCTTCAGCTTCCCTATTATTGTTCATAATAGCTGAAAACAAAGCCGAGGCTTGCGGTACTTCCGGCAATTCAGAAGACTTATCTAAATCGGCAAAATCATTCATCAATTCTTCATCGGTTGCCGATATCCCAAAATCTCCAATTTCTGTTTCTTTCTTCTCTAGATCATTAAACATAGGAATATCGTTATCTAAGAGAGAGATATCTGACAAAGATGCGGTTGTATCATTTGCTTGTTCTTCATTGTCAGCAAACGCATTTACATTTTGAGCCGGTTCAACGGTTGGCACAAAGGTCGTATCATCATAGCTTTGGTCTATAATCGACGGTTCGGTGATACGCGGTTTTTTATTTTCAACCACCAAATTGTCATCGTTAATTCCCGTCACAACGATAGAAACACGGATTTTACCCGACAAATTATCATCAAAGCTTGAACCAAAGATAATATTGGCATCATCACCAACCTCTTCCTTAATGGTATTGGCAGCTTCATCAAGTTCCGGCAATGTGATATCGGTGCCACCGGTGATATTAATCAAAACACCTTTAGCCCCAAGCATTGAACAATCATCTAGCAGTGGATTAGCTAAAGCTTGACGCGCTGCTTCTTTAGCACGTCCTTTACCCTCAGCCTCACCGGTTCCCATAATGGCTTTACCTTTATCTTGCATAATATTTTTAACATCGGCAAAATCCAAGTTAATTAACCCCGGCATCATCATTAAATCAGTAATTGAACGAACGCCCGAATATAAAACGTTATCGGCTAACTTAAATGCTTCAGCTAAAGTCGTACTTTCATCAGCAATACGGAATAAATTTTGATTTGGAATGATAATAATACTGTCAACCTCTTTGGTAAAGTTGGCTAGTGCTGATTCGGCAATTTCCATACGTTTACGACCTTCAAAGCTAAATGGCTTAGTTACAACGCCAACGGTTAAAATACCTTTTTCTTTAGCGATATGAGCAACCACCGGTGCTGCACCGGAACCGGTACCACCACCCATGCCGGCGGTAATAAACACCATATTAACACCTTCTAATATCTCAGCGATTTTATCGCGTGCTTCTTCAGCGGCCATTTTACCGACTTCCGGACGTGCACCAACACCAAGACCTTGCGTAATTTCCAAACCAAGCTGAATTTTCTGTGTGGCTTGAGAATGAGCCAACGCTTGGGCATCAGTATTGGCAACAATAAAATCAACACCTTCAAGATTTTGTGATATCATATTGTTGACGGCATTTCCGCCGCCGCCACCAACACCAACAACGGCAATGCGTGGTTTTAAGTATGAAACTGTGGACTCCGCCACTCCTAATTTTATGGACATAGATCAATCTCCCGCTTAGCTAAAATATATATTATTCTTCTTTTACTTATAAACACAATAAATTAAGTTTTAGTTACTATTTTAAGAATTTTGCCTTAACCAGTTAAATATTCTTGCAATTTTTCCCTGTTCACTCAGAGGACGATTATTTATTTTCTTTGGTTTACGTTCTATATTGTTCATATTTGTGGCAAACAATAATAAACCGATTGCCGTTGAAAAAATCGGATTATTATTCAGATGTTCAGGAATATCAGCCACATTACGTGGTCCACCGAGACGCACCTGCTTATCCAAGATTAAATTTGCAACCGCACGTATTCCCGGAAGTTGACTACAACCGCCGGTTAACACTATTCTGTGATTAGATTTGCCTTTAAGACCGTGCAAATCCAGTTTCTTATTTATCAACTCAAAAATTTCTTCAACTCGCGGTGCAATAATTCTTATTAAATCAGAGCGATGCACTTGCCGAATTGAACTATCATCTTCCTCCCCCAAAGGATAAACATTGATATTTTCATATTCATCTTGCGAAACGCCAAAAGCGCAACCACTACGAATTTTTAAATCTTCGGCATGAGCAAATGAGGTTGTTAAGCCCTGTGTAATGTCGCGTGTAATATTTATTCCCCCCACCGGAATGGTAGAAAAAGCAACCGGAAACCCGTTTTTAAACGTGGCAATACTGGTACTGCCACCACCAATATCAATCACAGTTGCTCCATATTCGCGTTC
>ONQU01000025.1 GCA_900320035.1 uncultured Rhodospirillaceae bacterium
CTCGTTTTTGGTGGGCGCTGTAGGACTCGAACCTACGACCAGACCGTTATGAGCGGCCGGCTCTAACCAACTGAGCTAAGCGCCCGCTTGAGAGGTAACATAGGCAATATAAACTTAATAGTCAAGTAAAAATTTATATTAGTCATTATTTTGATGAATAAATTTTATTCTTGTTAGTGGTTTAAAACACAGAAAGATCTTTTCGCAAGGAAAAAATCTTTCTGACAATTAAATTATATGACTTGTAATTAGAAGCCTTCGGTGTCTAAGCGTTTACGCATTTGCTTACGTGAACGGCGAATTGCTTCAGCCTTGCGACGAGCTTTCTTTTCAGAATTCTTCTCATGGCAACGGCGCAGTTTCATTTCACGGAACACACCTTCTCTTTGCAATTTCTTCTTCAAAATTTTCAAAGATTGGTTGACATCATTACCGATAACCGTAACTTGTACCACTTAAAATCACCTCTTTTCAGCATTTCTAATTGTTATGACTGGCCTCTATGTAACACATGCTTTTTCAGATTGCAAGCAAAAAATGACATTTTATGTTTAGTTTTAATTTACCCGTGAATATAAATCTGTAAATTTTATCTTGAAACCTAATATTTTTCGTATTAACATATGGGGGTTATTTTAGATAAGAGAATGGATATGCAAAAGTTTTTATCTTATATTGTTTTGAGTTTTTTAATTGTTTCACCGGTAAAAGCTGAGGAAGTTATGTCTGAAGATATGTTGTTGGGAAACAATGTGAGCACGACTGTTGATACAGATAGTAGTGAAGAAACAAATGATTCAACAGATTTTTCATTATGGAATTTTATCAAAAAGCCTCTCAGTCTTTTTTCCTCATCGGCTTCAGATGAAATTGTTTCGGAAGATGGAAAACAAGAAACTTTTTTAGAAAAGAGCGAACGGCAGGCTAAAGATGGAAATTTAGAAGACCAAATGAACTTGGGATATATGTATTTATATGGAACCAACGGTGTCGAACAAAATTTTGAGAAAGCCTTTACATATTACACCATGGCTGCTGAGCAAAAAGATGCTGTGGCATTGAATAATTTAGGTAGTTTGTATTTTAGCGGCATTGGAACGGACAAAAATATTCGTAAAGCGTTAGAATTTTTCAACGAAGCAGTGGAGCTAGGAAATGATAACGCCGCGGTTAATTTAGCGTTTATTTATTTGAGTGGCGGTAAAAAAGATGAGGAGCGTAACACTCGCGCTATTAAGTTATTTAATATGGCGGCGGAAAAAGGAAATAATATTGCTAAATTTATGTTAGGATATGCTTACTATAAAGGCTTTATGCTTGAACCAGACTATGCCAAAGCCTACAAGCTTATTAGTGCGGCAGCAGGAGGGGATGCCCTTTTTGATGAGGCGCAGATGGTTAAGGCGGAGATGTTAATTGAGGGGATTGGCACGGTACAAAATTATAAAAAAGGTATATCATCTTTGCGGGCGGCCGTCAGTCAGGGAAATTTGGAAGCAATTGTCATAGCGGCAAATATTTACAGCAAGGGAAAATATGTAAAATCAAATTTGTTGATGTCTCATGCACTGTATAATATTGCAGCTGCACAGAGTGTTCCGCAAGCGGCGGAGTTTCGTGATGAAATTGCAAAAAAAATGCCGCTTGAACAACTTTCGCAAGCTCAGGCCGAAGCTTTAAAATTTAAGCCTACTCCTTCCGAGTTGACAAGTTATATACGTCAAACATTTGGCACTAATGTTCGTAACTATATTGACAATAATATGTAAGAAAAAAGATGATTATTAAGAATAAAAAGCGTTTTTTTAAAAAGTTAATTTCCTGGTCGGGTCTGTTTTTTTTCGGATTAGCGGCGTTTATGATATATCGGCAATTGGCTAAATATACACTTGAAGAAATCAAAGATGCCATTATTGCCGTGCCTAAAAAAAATGTTTTATATGCTTGTTTGGCTTCTTTTTGCGGATATATGGCACTTTCATCATACGATTTTTTAGCGCTGAAATATATTAGGCACAAATTAGCAACTTGGAAATGGATTTTTGCCGGATTTATCGGTTTTGCCGTTAGCAATAATGCCGGTCACGCAATTGTTTCCGGAGGTGCAATTCGTTACCGCCTTTATACCCGTTGGCGTGTGCAAGCTGCAGAAATTGTTAAAATGGTTATGTTTTCGGGCTTTACTTATTTGGTGGCCTGTTGTTTTTTGGTTGTTATCGGTTTTATCTTGTCTCCGGGGCATCTTTTGGCATCGATATCATCACCACTGGTTAATTGGAGTTTGATGATTTTTTCGGTGGGTGGTTTGCTTTTCTATTTGTGGGGTTGTGCTTATTATAAAAAGCCAATTATTATTAAAGAAGTTGAATTTAAAGCACCTAGTGTGCCGATGGCGTTGGCGCAGATGATTATTGGCAGTGCCGATATTTTGATGGCATCACTTGTGTTGTATTTTGTTATGGAAAGCTATGTCGATATTCCTTTTGTTACTTTTATCGGTGCATTTATCGTGGCACAGGTTTTAGGTGTATATAGCCAAGTACCAGGTGGTTTGGGGGTTTTTGAATTAGTATTTACAAATCTTATGCCGGAAGAAGAAAATCAGGCTAATTTGTTTGCCATTTTGGTCTTGTATCGCATTATATATTACTTGTTGCCATTGATTATTTCGGGTATAGCGCTCTTTTCTTATGAAATAAATTTGGCGAGATTAAAAAATAATCGAAAATTGTTAAAATAAGAGTTGACAAGCAAAAATTTATATAGTACACATCTTCTAGTTTTGGCGGGGTAGCTCAGTTGGTTAGAGCAGCGGAATCATAATCCGCGTGTCGTTGGTTCGAATCCGACCCTCGCTACCAGATAGAAAAAGGCTCCCGAAAGGGAGTTTTTTTGTATCTGCAGGAGCGAACGGATAAGAACCAACGAGAAGTTGGTTCGACGCCAAGAGAAAGGCGGACTTTAGGACGCCGGTCGGCTGAAAAGCCGATGAACGCGAAGGAGGAGCAAAGCGAAACAATCCGACCCTCGCTACCAGATAGAAAAAGGCTCCCGAAAGGGAGTTTTTTTGTATTATACACACAAAAATACACCGCAATAGTGTGGCGGTGTATAATGTTTGGTTAAACCTGAATTAGCAGACTTTTATGTTTATAAAAGCACAATATTGCCGGCAGCTATGCGACCTCTATCATCATAAGTTTCGTAACTGACGTGTTGACCTTCGGATAAGCGGCGGATGCCTTTTTCCTCTAACTGGGTGATATGTACAAAAACATCTTTACCACCAGTAGCCGGTTGAATAAATCCATATCCTTTACGGGTATTAAACCATTTTACAGTTCCAGTTGACATTATACATTCTCCTTAATTAGCTCTAATTTTAATAGAAGTAGATTTTTAAATCTACCAACAGGTTGTAAATTATGTCTTTTAAAGACCTATGTCAAGACAAATATCAACTTTTAGTGTAAAAAAATTATTTTTTATATTTAAACTTGATTTCCTGTATAGCGTTTTGTAAATAAACGGCATTTTCTTTATTGCACTTTGGCGACTCATTATAACTTTGGAGAATTGCCAGAATGGGCTCTGCTGACGTATCTTCATTTAAGGCGATTTGCTGTAAGTAAAAAATCGCCGCTCGAGATACTTCTGCTTTCGAACTAAAGATTTGTTTAGCAATTTCCACATACGGCTGCGAATATGGGGGTTCGGTTTCGCACTTATTTATCAGATAATTTTTCTGGATTTTTCGTGCTTTAGCCGGCGCTATATTAGTGGCGATATGCTTTCTATGTCCGAGAAACAAAAAATTCAGTATATTTTTGATAAAAGACCGCTTATTCATCATTATATCCTTAACGGCTAGTCTTCTAAGAAGTAGTCAACCGTGGAGACAACGCGTACTTTTTTGTTGATTTGTGCCGGTTCATAGGCATTCGGATCATCGCGCGGCAAAATAGAGAAAACACCTTGATTGGCATTGCGAATTTTACCAACTTTACTGTTGCTGTTCTTGGCAAATTCGTTGGCTGCTTGACGAGCATTTTCAGTAGCGGCTTTCAGCATTTGCGGCTTAACATCGTTGAGTTTGGTAAAAAAGTAGTTAGCCGTTTGGCTTTCTAAAACAATATTTTGAGCAATGAGCTCATTGGTTGCTGAAAGGGTTGCAGCCACGGTATCAACATTGTCCGTGCGAACCGTGATTGGTTGGCCCAAGATAAAGCGCGAAGTGCTGGCTGCAGTATTGTCACGATATGGATTAGCCATAAGATCATTAGTTTCAACCGGACCGGTGGTAATTTCTTCAGTCGCAAAACCATGTTTTTGTAAAAAAGCAACGGTTTGTTTGAGCTGTGTTTCTAAGGTATGTTGTACTTCCTGTAAATCATTGCCATTGACCACAATTTTTAAGTTCCAAATCGCCAAATCGGCCTTAACATCTTGTTCAGCTAAGCCTTTGACAATAACCGAGCGATTTTCGAGATGGGTTTGACGATAGTAATAACCCGGTAAAAAACCGGCGCAAGTAACACCAAGAGCTAAAATAAGAGCTGGTAAAATTCTAATTTCCATCATTGTTCCTTTCATAAAAACAAAGTTTACTTTGACAATAAGCATATTTGTTGTTAAGACTCTTTTCAAGAGAAAAAATTAAATTCGGTGAAAAAAATGGAAGATGTTCAAGGCGAGTTAGAGGTTTTTGCGGGGATTTTACTGCAACAGTATATTCGTATGTTTGTGGCAGCGGTGTGTATTCGTGCGGAAGATTCCACTAAAGTCGCAAAATTTAAGATAGCACCGGAAGTATATGCTAAATTGCGTGAAGAACCTTTGCAGACATCTCTTTTGGGATTGAATTTAGACTATGATGCCTCTGTACAAATTTTAACAGTGACACCTGATGCTGAATTTTTAGAAGAATTTACCAATAACATTATGCGTGATGTGGCTCTGCAATATGCCGATACTTATAAAAATCGCTATGCAAAATTTATTTCATTTATGGATAATGCTTAAAAATTTTTTTAGTGTAGAATCTTGTGTATAAAACAGCGGATAAGTTAAGAATCCGCTTGAAATTTTTTAAAGGTTAATGAATCCTTAACGTGTTAAACGGAAGGATTTTATTACATGTGGCAAGATAATTCAGATGTCGTAACAGCACAGACCGGCGATATTTTTGTTTCGGCCTTTCAAGAGCCTTTGGAGGCGGACGGAGAGCATCGTCAATTGTGGGGATATTGCTTACGAATCGAAAATAATTCGGATGAAAGAATACGATTACTAAAAAAAGATTTTTGCATTACCGATAGCAACGGACACAATTATTTTGCTAACGAATATGGTTTTCACGGCGAATTACCGGATTTAGAGCCGGGTGAATATTTTGAGTTTGAAGACACCATTTTCCTGCAGGCGCAAGCGGCGGTGCTTTATGGTGCTTGTGTGGCGCAAACATCTGATGGCAGAGAGCTAAAAATAAAGCTGCCGGTTATGCAACTGACAGCTTTAGATGAAGTTTCTAAGTATAATTACCACTAAAATTGAGTGATGGTGTTATCGTCTTTGATATACATGTTGAGGTAGCGACGAGCGTTCAAATCCATGTGTTCATCAAAGGCTTTGAATAAATTAACAACCATTTCATTCCAATATTTTTCTTTGTCTTCAATACTGGTATCAATCGGAATAGTTAAATCGCGATAAGCTTCGACAGAGGTTTGAGCCGAAGATTTATTATCAATAACACGTAAAACTACCGTTAAATTAGCATGATAGCGCAAGCCGTCTTTTTGCAAAAGCTGCTCGGCTTTTACTTCGCTTTCGGTTACGCTGGCATCTTTAATGATAAATTCTGCGGTGCGATTGGAAGCAAAATCTGCTGCTTCTAAGCGTTCTTTTGCCCATGTACGCGCGGTGCGCTCAATAGATACCGGGAATAAGTGTTCAACATTCGGACGCGTAAAAGACGGTGTGAATTCTGACTTCACATCGATGGTTTTTACCATCAGCGGTATCGGATTTTTGTTATCAAAATGCAAATCGCTGTAACGTTCCGGTGCGGCTTCATTATTATTCATAGTTGCGCAGGCACTAAACATTAAAACTGTGGCCATCGCGCAAAGAGTTTTGATAATATTTTTCATAGTCTAACCCTTTTACTAAAAGTTGATTTGGTTTGAGTGTAAAGTGCAATGTTTAAGATATATTTAATTTTAAAAATGAAAAAACGGTGGTTGTTTATTCCACCGTTTCTTTCTTGTTAACAACCGTCGAATCAGTTTTCACTGAATCCGGCTGTTGAAATTGCTGATCAACGAGGATGACATAGTCACCTTTGTTAATCATATATTCCAAAATACCGGCCTCGGCTTGACACCGTGGGGTGCGAGCATAGACAATGCGTGGCTGTTGTATATACACGCGCGGTTGGCGCAGAAATACAACATCAACACCCCAGCCACCGCCGTAATAAACGGGACCAAAGTTCATGCGTACCATGCCTTGGCGACGCATATACACCCGTGGCTGCCGCATAACAACACGACGTTGCTGTTGTACCATGCCATAGTTGTTATAAACCGGCCGACGTGGCGGCATTCTGTGCCATTGAGCAAACATGGTGCTTGCAAAGGCACACATAATAAGGGCTAATAGTAACTTTTTCATATGCTATAATAATTTAGATTAGGCCTTTATTATAGCGTTATTTTGCCTATTTGTCAAGTGTAGAAATTTATTGCTGGTATATTTTAGTAAGGGATGGAAACGGGCTGAGAACACGTTTTAACACACCTTTAAGTTCAGAAATGCAAACGCCGTAATTGGTGATGGCAACACCGGCTTTTTCACATTGCTGAATACGAAACAGCATTTGCCGGCGATTAATGGTGCAACCGCCGCATTGGATAACCAATTTATAGGCGGATAAATCAGCGGTAAAATCACAACCGCTGGCATAATCAAATTGCAAATTTTTGCCGGTTTTGTGGGTGATTAAGTGCGGAATTTTAACGCGGCCGATATCATCATCGGTGGCATGGTGGGTGCATGATTCGGCAATTAAAACTTTATCACCATCTTGTAACTGCCAAATAGATGCTGCACCCTCTACCATTTTAGCTAAGTCACCTTTATAGCGCGCCATTAAAATAGAAAATGTCGTGCAAGGAATTTCCGGCGGTGTTTGTGCCACCATTTTATCAACCACCTGTGAATCGCAGACAATTAAAGCCGGCGGTGTTTTAAAATTTTGCAAAGCAGCAACATAATTGTTCTCTTTGACCACCATAATGTTTTGTTGATTATCTAAGCAATCTCTGATTGCCATAACTTGCGGTAAGATAAGCCGTCCTTTTGGCGCTTCGTAATCAAGAGGAATAATCATAACCGCGGTTTGTTCAGGGGATAATAAATCGCCAAGCAGGGGTTGTTGATTGAAAAAATCGTCAGGGCAGACTTTGAGTAGCTGTGCCTTTAGGGCTTGTAGAAAAGTTTCGCGCGCGGCAACGTCTGTTGCGTTTATCGCAATACCGTCAGTCGATTTGATGGTGTATTTATCAGCTTGGTTATAAATTTTAAGGTAGGGAATTTTGCGCTCATTTAATTGAGCAATAATTTCTTCTTCCGGTTGTTCGATTTTATCGCCTTGGCAAACGAGCAGGGCAATATCGGCACGGGCCAAAATTTTTTCGGTGGCATGGCGGCGTTCGGTTGATAAAAGTGTGTCGTCATTGTAGCCGGCGGTATCGAGCCACAAAACCGGCCCCAATGGTGGTAGTTCTTGTGCTTTTTCCACCACATCGGTGGTGGTGCCGGCAAGCGGCGAGGTAATGGCAATTGATTGGCCGATGATTAGGTTGAGTAAACTTGATTTGCCAGCATTAGTGCGGCCAACAAGAGCAATTTGCAGACGCAGTGCTTTTGGGGTGTTTAACATATTTTTTCTCCCGAAAAATTTTGCCAGTTAGCGACAAGAATATTATTTAGTTCAGCAAGTGGCATTTGCTTGATAGAGGCAATTTGTTCAGCTAGCAACGGTAAATTTTGCGGCAATGATTCTTGGCCTACAATGCCGGATTGATAAGGACCGTCGGTTTCGAGCAATATTTGTGACAAGTTTAATTTTTGCACGATAGCTGCCATATTTTTTTTGCGTAAGATAGAAAAATTAAGACCGATAAAAAAGCCGCGACGCTGAATTTGTTCTCCCCATTCAGCCGAGCCGGTAAACGAGTGAAAAATGGTGTGTTGCGGCAATATTGGAAACAATTCGGTGAAAATTGCATCGGCTTTAACGGCATGAATAATCAGCGGCCGATTAAATTCATTTGCCAGCGTAATTTGTGGTTTCAAAACAGCTAATTGTGCCGCTAAATCTTGGTTTTTGAGGCGGTCAATACCACATTCGCCAACCCAAGCACGTGGATTGTTTTTTAATAAGTCTGCCAATTTGGTTTGCCAATTGTTCGGCACTTCGGTAATATGCCACGGATGCACGCCATAAGCCGGAATGATAAACTGATATTGCGCGGCCAACTGTGTCACCTTGTTCCAATCATTGGGTTGAGCGGAAGCGTTTACAAAAATATCAACGTCATTTTTTTGCGCCGCTGTTACAACATTGTTAATATTTTGCGTTCTATAATCTTGCAAATGGATATGCGAATCGACATACAACATTTTAACCTTCCTTAAGAGGAGATAATAATCGCTATGAGTTTTTTTACAAGAAATATTTTAAATACACAGCCAATCTTGGAAATTGATTTAAATCGTTTACTGGAAAATTATCAAAAATTGGCGCAAATTATTGCGCCGGCAACACCTTCGGCGGTGGTTAAAGATGATGCATACGGCTTAGATGCCGCCGTGGTAGCAAAAGCGTTGTATGAAGGTGCCGGTTGTCGGCATTTTTGGGTGGCGCATGCGGTGGAAGGGGCAAAAATTGCACCATTGGTACCGGAAGCACAAATTTTTGTGTTGCAAGGTATCGGTGCTGACAGCGTAGATTTATTTAAGCAATATCATTTGACACCGGTTATCAGTTCGCCGGAAATGCTGGCGTTTTGGAAAAAACATACACTTCCGAATGTAAAGCCGGTGGTGCATATTGATTCGGGCTTAAATCGTTTAGGTTTTCGTGCGGCGGATTTAGAAAAATTAAGTAAAGCGGATTTAAAAATGTTTGCTATGGTAATCAGCCATTTGGCGTGCGCCGATGAAAAAGCCCATTTTATGAATCACTATCAATTAGAGCAATTTAACCTGTTGCGGCAGAAATATTTTAAAGGTTTGCCGGCTTCGTTGTCAGCTTCGGACGGTGCATTTTTAGGGGTGGATTTTTGTTGCGATATGGTGCGCTTGGGGGCGGCGATGTATGGTATTAATACGGCGCCGTATCGACCAAACCAGATGCAAAATGTGATAACGGTGAAAGCACCGGTGCTGCAAGTAACCGATTTGGCTAAAGGACAATTTGTCGGTTATTCAGCTACCTATCGGGCGGCAACCGCACGGCGTATTGCCATTGTTTCAATCGGCTATGGTGACGGAATGCCGCGTTCGCTTTCCAATGTGGGTAAAATCTTTTTTAGAAAAGATGATAAGTGGCAAGAGGCGCGTATTATCGGTCGGGTTTCGATGGATAACATTATCTGCGATGTGACGGATATAGAAAAAGTGCAGGTTGGTGATTGGGGGTATTGCGTTTTTGATGGCTATACGCTTGACGATGTGGCGCGTGATGCCGGCACAATCAGCTACGAACTGCTGTCACGTTTGGGAAAAAATACCCGATTTGCGCGAAAATATTTGCTGAAATAGTGATATTTTGACAATAATTATATATTATATCATATTGAATTTTCGTTTCATTTAAAATATTTTAAAATTTTTTGTAAAAATATATTGACAAATATAAAATAATATTGTACAAGTTAAAACATAGAGTTAATTATTATGATAGAAATTATCCAAGCGAGGATGTTTTTATCTTTAGGCGTTGAACTTAAAAAAAGAAGAGCGATGGAAAGACCTCCTCCAAAAAAAATTTCGTAGTACTTTATTATAGTTTCTGGGCAGTAAAAAAAAACTTTAGGGTCGCAAGGAGCCCAAAACACAAAGGACATAATCTTTTAACCACGCGGAGATTTATCCAGTGCTCCCTTTAGTGGTGGTTAAACCCGGCTTACGTTCTCGCACGCAGAACAATAGTAAGCCGGTTTTTTTTTATATTTATATCTAAAGAATCGCAAAAATTATAAAAAATAAAAAAAGTTTTTTATGTATGTTTTCATAATAAGATTTTTATCTTTTATTACATTATCAAAATATTTTTCTTATTTTTAAACTTGACTTTAAAGTGATGTTAGAATAGGATGACTTTGTTGAGATAATTTATTTGCAGTATTTTACTTTCCGCTTTTTAGCGGCGAGGTGATTATTACATCGCTTTCGTAAGAAATAAATTATCTTAATAAGAAATCAATTATATTTAAGGAGAAAATTAAAATGAAAGATAACAATGAAGATACATATAAAATATTTCACGGTTTAAAGCCGGTGAAGCGCAGTCATCGTCAAGAGGGGCAGAGCGAATATTATTATTTAGACCCGCGCGGCACAGATAGGTTTGCCGATTTTAAGGAAATTGACGTGGCGAGCGAAGATGCGCCGAATCCGAAAATAACGGCGATTTTGCGCGATGACCTTAAGAAAAATGAGCGAGATTATTATATTTGGC
>ONQU01000082.1 GCA_900320035.1 uncultured Rhodospirillaceae bacterium
TGGCATCGTTTCTATACCTTCCCAGCTCAATCGACAGCACCTGGCGGCAATTACGATGTTGATTATAAGTGGAAAGATGCGTGGACAATTTCACTCGGTCAAGAATATTATGCTAATGAAAACTGGACATTACGTGCCGGAACGGCTTGGGACCAGTCGCCGTCGGCCGGTAACACACACCGTACCAATCGTATTCCGGATACCGACCGTATTTGGCTTTCAGCCGGTGCCAGCTATATAACCGGAAATCACCAGTTTGATTTAGGCTATGCGCATTTGTTTATGATGCATGGTCGTTCACGCGGTGTATCCGATAATGATTTGGACGTGAAATATCATAATCACAGCAACATGTTTGCTTTCCAATATCAGTATAAATTCTAGTTAATGCTGATGCTAAAAAATCTCCGTCGGTTCGTTCCGGCGGAGATTTTTTTGTGTTTAGTATTTATATGCAAAAATTAAAATTTAGCCAGATCAATTTCCTTAAAATAACTGACTGTTTTCGCATCAAGCTGTACAGTCGCCGCTTCATCGCAAGCAAAAATACCATGCTGATGCTGTTGTAATACGCTCACCGGCCATACATGCGTTATTCCGCCCTCAATGGCATTTTTCACCGCCGTCGCTTTAACTTTTCCCGAAGCCAAAATCATCACTTCCGCCGCATCCATCATGGTGGCAATTCCGATAGTCAGCACCATTGGCGGCACTTTTGATACATCATAATCAAAAAAGCGTGAATTAGCCCGCAAAGTACTCGGGGTTAATAACTTCGCCCGTGTACGTGAATTGAGTGATGAATAAGGCTCGTTAAAAGCTATATGTCCATCTTCTCCGACACCGCCGATAAACAAATCCACCCCGCCGGCCTCAGCAATTGCTTTTTCATAGTTAGCGCACTCTTTAGCAAAATTCTTGGTCAAACCGTCTAAAAAATGCACATGTTCTTTTTTTATATTCACATATTTAAGGAATTTATCCCATAAATAATATTGAAAGCCGTGTTCATCACCTGCTCCCATACCGACATATTCACCCATACCGAAGAACACTACATTTTCAAAAGAAACCTTACGTTCTTTATAATAGCGCGCTAAAATTTCAAACATACCGAGCGGTGTTGAACCCGACGGCAACCCCATAACAAAAGGTTTTTTTTGGGTTGGATGATGTTTATTGATGCGGTAGACAACATAATCTGCCGCCCATTGTGATAAACTGTCATAATCCGGTTTAATAATAACACGCATTGTTCTCTCCTTAAGTTGTTAGTAGTGCGGCGGAGGTGTTTCCTCATTTAAAGGCTTAACCACATCAGTTTCCAAGGCACTTTGCAATATCAGGTTCTGTCTTTGTAAATGCTCAATAATCTTCCCCTGTTTAATGACCATCTCGCTTAACTCATCCACCGCCTTTTGCATATGAGAAATTTCTATTTCAACATCAATCAAACGCTGATTTAAATCTTCATTATCCATCAAAAACTTCCCTTTAAATAGCTACCCACTGTTTTTTGAATACCCAAATATTTATCCATTTCTTCTTTTTCATAGGCACGCGAATCAATCCGACTAAGCAGCGCCTCTTTTTCTGCTTCCGACATTTCAACCGCCTTCCCGCTTTCATCATAGCGCAAATATTTTTGTCGCTGATCTTGCCGTACTAATTCAATTACTTTGTTGCCGTCGCGGTCATATTCGCGATAATCTATACCATTCCACACACCATGGCGATACATTTTTTCTTGATAGATACCGCCGTCCTCAAAATACGTTTTTCGCCATCCTTCCGGCATATTATCCTTAAATTCTTGCACAAATAATTTACGTCCGCTCGGATAATATCCAACCACTTCACCTTGTGCTTCACCTTTAACATAAGGAATGGTTGTTGTTAAGTGTCCGTCGGCATCGTAAAAGCGTACTACCCCATCCAATTCATCCGCAACATACGTTGCCGTCATATAAGGCTCACCATTCAAATCATAAGCAGTATATGATCCATCTAGTTTTCCTTGTTTAATATCCTGAACTTCGTCAACTTGATTAACACCGGCGTAATAAGTGCGAATTGTACCGTCTAAAATGCCATTACGATATGGCAATTCACGGCTTTTTGAACCATCTTCATTATACACAATCAAAATACCGTTCAATTTATCGGTTTGCAAGGTTCCGCTCTCATCAAAAGTCAACTGGCTCGGTGTTTTATCATCAAGCGGTTGCAATTTATATTTCGGATTGCCGTTCTCATAATAGCCGGTCCCCGAACCCTGAAAAACACCATCTTTAAAATCAAGCGAAGAAACCAAGTTACCAAAACGATCTCGTTGTTCAACCGTGCCGGAAATTTTGCCATTCACATACGGCACCACATCACGAATCGTACGCCCATCCGGCCGATAACTGATAACATCACCCTCCGCCACACCATTAACAAACTCGGCCTGCTGAATGCGCCGACCGTTTTCATCATAAAGCACCGCCGTACCATTAACCATACCATTAACATAATTTACCGTCAGCTTAATATTGCCGTTTTCATAATACTCGGCAAATTGCCCTTCAAGTTGATTATTTTTAAACGTTGCTTCACTTTGTTTACGACCATTGGCATAATAAAACACCTCTTGCCCATTTTTAGCACCATTAACAAATTGTGTTTGCGCCTGCAATTTACCATCTTCATAATACATTTCGGCATCACCATTTAAAACCCCTTGCTCATAAGGCAATTTGGCATAAATATTACCATTATCATGATATAAAGTCATTATTCCTTGCAAACGATCATTCTGATATTGTGCTTCTACGATTTTAGCACCGTTAACTTTATATTTCTGGTATAAACCTTGCCGTAAATTATCCCTAAATGTCACCA
The DNA here is from genome assembly GCA_900320035.1 of uncultured Rhodospirillaceae bacterium. Lineage (GTDB taxonomy): Bacteria > Pseudomonadota > Alphaproteobacteria > RF32 > CAG-239 > RUG410. The sequence goes on from ONQU01000082.1 coordinate 2,884, forward strand.
ATTCACGCAATTGCTTATTGTTGTAATAGGTTTTGGTTTCCCCTTCCAAAGCATCGGCTTTATAATTTATTTCCGCCTGAATATTACCATTTTTGAAATAGTTAAGCTGTTTACCTTCAAATAATCCATTAACATAATTACTCACTTCCAACAACTCACCGGTTTCGTAATACACTTGCTCCAGACCTTCAGAACGCCCATTAACAACCGAAGTCTCAGAACGTAAGGCACCGCTTTCATAATATTCGACAACCTTGCCGTTAACAACACCATTATCATCAAAGTCTATGGTATAGCGCACCTGCCCGTTCGGATAATAACCAAATTCGCGACCAATCTGGACATTATTTTTAAATTGTGCTTTGCTGAGTAATTTAGCGTTTTCATCATAAGCTTTTGCTTCACCGTTCAGTTGATCATTTTGATAGGTGTAAACCTTATCTAATCGACCATCTTTAGTGTAAACCTTAGTTTCTCCATTTTGTTGGTCATCAACATACATTGCCTCCGATTTCACGGCCCCGTTGCTGTAATACGTCACCACCACACCATTACGGCCACCATTTTTATAGGGCGTTTCCGTGTGTACTTTACCATTAGCATAATAGGTCCGACTTATACCATCTTCATGATGCTCAGCCGTTAATGTATCATCAATATCTGCCGGTTTCTCATATAGGGAACCGCCACCAAGTGCCGGAAAAAGATTGAATTTTAAGCCGATGGCAACAATCGCCACAATAACAACAAGAAAAACCAAGCCAATCTTATTTTTCATCCTCTATCTCCCCAACCAAATAATAAGTTAGTTCCTAATTAGCACGAAAAATCATATTCTTCAAGCATAATCACTATCTTTAAGCAATTTTTTTATCCTCTTTCATTCTGGTAATCCGTCATATCTATTGAAATACGAGTGAGTATGATTATCTCATCAGTGTATAATTCTAATTATCAAGTACTGCAACAAAGGAGAAATCTATGCGTAAATTCAATAACCTGCTTTTAGCTTCATCGGCTTTATGTATATGTTTTATTGCTACTGAAGCAACGGCTCGGACAGCAGCCTATCATCCCAATAGTGTCACCGCTCATACAAATGTTAGCGCTGAACCCATGCAAACTGCTCCGACACCGCAGTCAAACGGTATGTGGAAAAAAACTAAGGATGTTACCAGTGATGTTTGGGATGGCACTAAAGAAGTGACGAGTGATGTTTGGGACGGCACGAAGGAAGTGACAAGCGATGTTTGGGACGGTACTAAGAAAATGGGTAGCGATGTGCGTGAGGCTGTTAGTGGCAATAATGATGCTCCAACAACAACGCCCGCAGCCTCTCACACGCAACAATAACATATTACAAATATGCGTTAAAATGCTTGATAAAAATATCAAGCATTTTTTTATTTTGCGACCGATAACTCTATTAATATTAATATTAATATTTATATTTATTTCGTTTGTAACAAAGATTGCAGTTTGTTAATGAGCCACGCAAGCAATAACAAGCCAAAAGCCATACCGAGCGGAATAGCATTACCATATTCTCCGAACCAGGTATCGTGAGCTAAATCCAACTTAACCGCCGTATCTTTAAAACCACGCCACCCCAACTCCAATTTTGCCGGAACTTCTCCGTATGGCGTAATCACCGCGCTAATACCGCTGTTAGCACTTCTAACAACCGTCATGCCTTCTTCTACCGCACGCATTTGCGCAGCAACCAAATGCTGATACGGACCGGCGCTTTGACCATACCAACCATCATTAGTCAACACCACCATCCATTTTGGCTTATCCTCTTTACGCACCACATCATCGGAAAAAATAACTTCATAACAAATCAACGGTGCAAATTCCGGATAACCGTCTAATGTAATTGTCTTAAATTGTTCTCCGCGACCAAATTCGGCCACTGTATTGGTTAGCGGATGCACCCACTCCGGCAGATATTGACGTAGTGGAATATACTCACCAAACGGTACCAAATGATGTTTATCATACAAATTCAGCACCTGTGTTTTACGGTTAATCACCGCGAGCGAATTATAAGGCACATAGCCTTCGTTGGTTATTTCATAGCGTAGCAAACCGGTGATAAGATATCCGTGTTTAGGCACCGCACGCACCAGTCTCTGCCTATGTTTTTCATCTCTGGTTAAATCAAACGGTGAAGCGGTTTCACCCCAAAAAACAAAATCAATATGCCGATTATCTTTTTGCGTACTTAACTCAAAATAGTCGTTAAAATTATTTTCTGCCGTATCTTTACCCCATTTCATACTTTGCGGAATACTCGGTTGCACGAGGCGCACCATAATTTCCTCCCCGCTGGAAGTGGTATCAATATGCGCTAAAACAAAAGCACCGTATTCCCACAGCAGGACAAAACCAAACAATGATAAAAGCGGCCAAAACAACCTTTTCTTAGTAGGTTTTAACAACCACATCACCGGTAGCGACGCCAACAAAATAACCACCATCGATAAACCGTAAGTACCCCACCACGCTAAAGTTTGCAACAGTGCCGGTCGCAAGGCTAAGACCGAACTGACCGGATTCCATGGAAAGCCGGTGAATATAAAACTGCGTAGCCATTCCGCGCTAAAAAACCAAAAAGCGATAAACAGACACATCTTGGCCGCTACATTTTTACCGAATTTAGTTGCCCAAAAGGGTAAAATCGTAAATAAACCAAAAACCGCACCATTTAAAATCAATACCGGCGGATAAAGAATGCCTGTTGTTTTAACATCAACCAATAAAGCATTGCCAATCCAATAAAAACCGCAGGCAAAATAACCAAAACCGAACCAATAGCCAATGGCCGCCAAATGTTTGCCACTATTGCTTTGCATGCACAACCATAAAGCTAAGGAAAAAGCCACCAACACAGCCCAAAACTGGTACATCGGTGGCAATGCCAACGCTAAAATTGCACCGCATATAAGAGCTAAAGTTTTATGTTTTGAGCGTAAAAAATCAATTATTTTCAGCGCCAGTTGTTTTAGTTTCTGGTTCATGTCTTTTTACAATCATCACTTTTTTAACACAACGGGAATCAACGTCTAAAACCCGAAAACTGATATTATCTTGTGCTTCTATCACTTCGCCACGTTGCGGCACTCGCTCAACCATAGCGCAAATCAAACCACCCAAGGTATCAACTTCATCTTCATAGTCTTCAATATTTTTCCATAAATCTAGACCGGTTTTGGCTTTAATATCTTCCAGTTCGGCAGAGCCATCAGCCATAATCACATTTTTACCTTGCTGTTTAATCTCCGGTTCAACTTCAATATCATATTCATCTTCAATATCACCGACAATTTCTTCCAGCAAATCTTCAATTGTCACCAAACCGTCAACACCGCCGTATTCGTCAACCACCAAGGCCATGTGCACCTTGTTTTTTTGCATAAAGTTAAGCAAATCCAAAACATGCATAGAAGGCGAAACAAATTTTAATTTATTGCTTGCTACCATGGCGGCTTTTGCTTTCGGTTGCCCTTTCATCAAAGCCTTTGCCACATCAATAATGTGTACCATACCGATAATATCATCCAAAGATTGATCATAAATCGGCACACGGGAATGACCTTTTTCTGTCATCAAAAGCCCTAGATCTTGCACCGTGCCATCTTTTTGAAAGGCCACAATTTCCGCACGCGGCACCATAATTTGCCCACAACGCTTATCTTTCAGGTAAAGCACATTATTAAGCAGAAGCTGTTCTTGGCTACTCAAATTACCGCAAATATCTTTATTATCTGCCGCCTCCTCAATTAAATCTTCCAGTGTTTCACGCACATTTTCTTTGTGACTGAAACGACGGCAAAGACAGTTCCATAGGTTTTCTTTTACGTTATTATTGTTATCACTCATCAATTTCCTCATAAGGGTTGCTAATATTTAACTGATTTAAAATTTTAATTTCTAAATTTTCCATTTGTTCGGCGTCTTGCTCAACCATGTGATCATAGCCCAAAATATGTAAAAACCCATGCACCAACAAATGGCTAAAATGCGCTTCGGTTGTAATTTTTTGTTCCGTTGCTTCCCGACACACCGTCTCATAGGCCAAAATAATATTTCCTAAATCTGTTTCCATGAAAGGATCGTCGGCTGGCATAAAATCAACCGCATCAAGATTAGCAAAAGATAGTACATTGGTCGGCTTATCAAGCCCGCGAAAATCGCGGTTAAGCTGCTGTACCGTTGCATCATCACTTAAACATACGTTCAAGAATGTATGTTTTTTGAGCGTTTGCAAAATTGTCTTTTCATTTTCGTAAACGTAAGCAAAAGTGACGTCTTTAATTTTCTCAGCCAAAGACGATACATTCGGTAACGTATGTATCCACCTGTCATCATCAATACTTAGATTTAAGTCAACCTCAATCATTTTTCACATAATCCTTGCCACGCTTTTCATAGGCCTGTACGATTTTAGCGACCAAACCATGCCGAACCACATCTGCTGCCGTAAAAGTAACGGAAGAAATGCTGTCCACTTGCCGTAATGTATCAAGTGCATCACGCAAACCGGATATAACGCCGTGTGGTAAATCGACTTGGCTTAAATCGCCATTAACCACCATGCGTGAATTTTCACCCAAACGGGTTAAAAACATTTTCATCTGCATCGGCGTCGTGTTTTGCGCCTCATCAAGAATAATGAACGAATTAGAAAGCGTGCGGCCGCGCATAAATGCAAGTGGCGCAATTTCAATTTCGCCCAAAGCCAATTTTTTATCCACCATTTCAGCCGGCAACATTTCGTAAAGTGCATCATACAGCGGGCGTAAATACGGATCGACTTTTTCTTTTAAATCCCCCGGTAAAAAGCCCAAGTTTTCACCGGCTTCCACCGCCGGCCGTGATAAAATAATTTTATCAATCGCACCCTCCAACATCATCGAAACAGCTAACGCCACCGCCAAATAAGTTTTACCGGTACCGGCCGGTCCGAGGCCGAATACCAGTTCATTTTTCATCATTTCTTGAATATATTTTGCCTGCATGGCCGAACGCGGATAAATATAACGCTTTTTAGTTTTCAGAACAATATCATTCATTTCTTGTTTTTCGCTCTCGCTATGCCCGCTATCACCGCTCATGCGGACCGCGGCTTTAACCTCTTGTTCCCCAATTGCAATTCCTTTACTGGCTTTATTATATAATACCTCAATAGCTGCTTTTGCATTTTCCACGTCACTTGAAGCGCCCTTTATGGTAATTTGATTACCAAAGCTCAAAATTTCCACATTAAGCATTTTTTCAATCAGCCGCAAATTAGCATCAGCTTCACCGACCAGTTGTTGCATCAGTTGATTATTAAACAGTTCAAAACCTATTTCAGCCATAATTAAAGCTCCTTTCCGCTTAAAGAATTGGTGGTAGCATCAGTCACAACCACATCAACAATTTTATTTATATTATCACCTTTTGTCGTCATATGCAAGTTTTGCATATAAGGTGTGCGACCAATAAGTTGTCCTTTATGCCGACCTTTTTGTTCAAACAACACCGGCATGGTTTGACCGATGCAAGATTGATTAAACTTGGTTTGATAGTCAAACAACAAAGTTTGCAAAATATCGAGCCGTTCTTTTTTAACCTTTTCCTCCACCTGATTTTCCATAACCGCTGCCGGTGTGCCGGGACGACGGCTGTATTTAAATGAAAATGCCTGAATATATTTGACTTGATTAACAATATCCAATGTTTGTTGAAAATCATCATCGGTTTCGCCCGGAAAACCGACGATAAAATCTGATGACATTTTCAGCTGCGGATTAGCCGCATACAATTTTTCTACCACGCGTAAATAATCTGCTGCGGTATGACGCCGATTCATCGCCTTCAAAATTTTATCCGAACCGGATTGCACCGGCAAATGCAGATACGGCATCAAAATTTCAATATCTTTGTGGCAGGCAATCAAGTCATCGCTCATATCCGCCGGATAAGATGTGGTATAACGCAAACGCTTTAAGCCGTCCAACTCGGCAACCTTATGCAATAAA
>ONQU01000079.1 GCA_900320035.1 uncultured Rhodospirillaceae bacterium
ATTTTCTCCATATGGTTTTTTACTATTTTTTTAATTGTATAACAACTAATACAGCTTTAACTTAAGAAATAATTGTAAATTTTTCAATAACAAAAATAAAAAAAATAGCAATAAAGTTGAAAATTGTGCATTATTTTTTGAATTTTAGTTTTAATTTCCCCTAAAAACTCTTTTTAGGGGTATTTTTAACAAAATAAAATCTTTGGTTTATTAAATTATTTTATCGGCCGCGCCAACGTTAGAGCATATATTTCTTTAGCCCCTGCTTTCTTTAAAACTTTAGCACATTCATTAAGCGTCGAACCGGTTGTTTCCACATCATCAATCAAAACAACCTTACGCCCTCTGATAACCGCCGCATTTTTAACGGCAAACGCATGTCTCAAATTATTGCGCCGCGCCGCACCGGAAAGTTCAACTTGAGGCACTGTGTACCGAATCCGCTGTAATGTCGTATAATCCGCTGCGATGCCGGTTTGCTTTGCTAAATATTTAACCAACAACGCCGATTGATTATAGCGTCGTTCCACTAGACGTCGCCGATGAATCGGCACCGGCACAAGCAAATCCGGCTTTTGCGCCCAAATATCAGTACCGGCACGCCGCAGCATATTAGCCAATGTTTCAGCGTAGAGTGTCTTATCCATAAACTTGAAACCTAAAATCAAATTTTTAGCAAAATCGTCATATACAAAGGCAAAACGCCGCAATTTAAACAGCGGACGCTTTTCTTGTAAACAATGACCGCATAATTGATGAATTGCCGCAAAGTTTTCGGTTTCGCTTAAAAACGGATGACCGCAACGTGCACATTGCGGTTCGCTGACAAACTGAATTTTCTGAAAACAATCAGCACACAAGCCGTTATGCTCACTCAAAATCTTACCGCATAAGAGACAGCGCGGCGGTAGAAAGATATTGATTATTGTTTGCATTAAATCGATCATTTAAGCCCTAAATCTGCCAGTGCTTGATGTATTTGGCTCATTTTATCGACCACAATCATTCCGGAATCGCTTAAAATTTTCTTTTTATCTTGGATAGATGAAAAACCATGCGACAGAATATCTATGGCATATCCCATATTTGCGCCAAATGGCAGTGTCTCACCGGCAACAAAAGCAATAATCGGTTTTTTATTGGGCATTTTTGCATAGGTTTCGGCAGCTAATTGTTCATAGACATTATCCGCTTTACCAATTAGCACCAGTGCTTTGGTCTCATCATCGGCCATAAACTGCACCATAAGCTCCCGAAAATCGGTGCCGACAATCATATCATCGCCAATACCCACTACGGTTGATTGACCCAAACCGGCGGCATTGGTTTCTAGAACTCCTTCATAGGTTAGTGTCGAAGCACGCGAAATAATACCAATGCAACCCTTATGATGAATATTCTCCGGAAAGATTCCCAAACGCGCCTCTTGCGGCGTAATCACCCCTGGCGTGTTTGGCCCGATCATCATGGTTTCCGAACCCTTTAACATGGCCTTAATTTCCAACATATCATGCACAGGAACCCCTTGCGCAATAGAAACAACCAAACCAATTTTAGCTTCAACTGCTTCGCGCACCGCTTGCTTAACCGCCCGCGCCGGCACAAACAACACACTAGCATCAATCGGCATATTTTTAACCGCATCGGCCACACTTTCAAAAATCGGCACTCCTAAGTGTTCACTCTGACGCTGGGGCGATGTACCGGCCACCACATTGGTGCCATTATCAATTGAGCGCTTCACATGAAAAGAAGCTTGTATACCGGTAATACCTTGCACTAAAACACGCGTTTTTCTATCGGCTAAAATAGACATCAGTCATTAACCTCCATCTCTTTAATCAACTTCTCCGTCGCTTCGTTGGTATTTTCCGCAAAAATAATCGGCAATTTGGTTTCATGTAAAATCGTTTTTGCTTCTTCTTTATTTGTACCCTCTAAACGCACCACCATCGGTACATTTAGTCCAACTTCTCGTGTTGCGGCAATAATTCCCTCGGCTACCAAATTGCACCTTAAAAAACCGCCTAAAATATTGATTAATACACCTTCAACCCGTGGATTTGTCATAATGATTTTAATGCCGGCCGCAATACGATCTTTATCAACCCCGCCTTTTACATTCAAGGCACAAGCGGCCTTATATCCCTGCGAACGAATAACATCAATAGTCTCTAGAGCCAAACCGTCACCGTTCACAATGCAACCGATATTGCCATCGAGTTCACTATAATAAAAGCCATATCGTTGCGCCTTTAAATAGCGCGGGTCTTCTTCATATTCATCTTGCATCCGTAAAATATCCGGATGCCTGAACATGGCGTTATCATCAAAATTCATTTTAGCATCAAGAGCTATAAACTTTTTATTGCGCAAAATACCTACCGGATTGATTTCAATCATTTGGGCATCTAAATTGATAAACGTCACACGCAGTTTATTAAGAAAATCACGCAAATAATCGTCATAGCTTTTATCAAGCGAGAGAAAATCTAATATTGCCTTAATCTGTGCATTAGCAATCGGTTTATCATATTCTATCGGTAAACGTAAAATTTTATCTTGTTGTGTAAAACCAACTTTCAATATATCTTGGTCAATAACTTCTGAAATAAGCAGCGTTATCGCCGGTATGGAACTATCAATAACCATACCCACATAAAAAAAACGCTTCACTTGCTTAAAGGCTTCGACATAGACCTTGCTCACCAATCTTCCCTTGGCATCAGTTTGCTCGGTAATCAGTGTATTATTAAGCATTTGTGCCGCTTCATAAGCTAAATTACGAATCTGAGTGACTTGTCTGATACCTCCTTTAGGATTAACCGAATTTCCGGCAAAATAACCGCTGTGTCTGGCACCAGCCTGAATTTGTGCTTTAAGCATCCACGGACCGCGCGCACTTACTTTTTGCGCCACACGCTTAGCTTCTGCCGGTGTGTAGGCAATACCGCCGGCCGGCACTTCAATACCATATTGCGCTAAAATCTGCTTGGCTTGATATTCATGAATATTCATTTAGTCCGCTCACTCTGCTCCTGAGGCATATTGTTTAATTTTTTCCACCATCGACATCATACCGTTACGCCGACTCGGTGTCAAATTTTCCTCTAAACCCAGTTTAGCAAAAATTTTTGCAACATCAACATTTTTTATTTCTTCGGGAGATTTATCGTTGAATATCATTAAAACAACAGCAATAATACCTTTAACCAAAATAGCATCGCTATCGCCGCAAAAATGAATACTATGTGGCTTAAACTCCGGCACCAACCATACTTGTGACTGACACCCCTTTACCTTCCATTCATCAGTTTTATATTCCGCGGCTAATGGCTCTAAACTGCGGCCCAAATCAATAACATACTGGTATTTTTCTTCCCAACTGTCAAAAAAAGCAAAATTTTCAATTAATTCTTCAATACTCATTTTACAACAGCTCCAACATTGCTTTGGCTTCTTCGGTCATTTTATCCGGTGTCCATGCCGGCTCCCATACTAATTTTACCTCAACTTTACCCACACCATTGGTTTGAGCGATTGCATCGGCCACTTGTTGCGGTAATACACCGGCAATCGGACAAGTCGGTGCCGTTAATGTCATTTCAACATAAACATCGCCTTCATCATTTTGACCAATCTTATATATCAATCCCATATCATAAACATTGATGGGAATCTCCGGATCATATACGCTGCGAATTTGTTCGATAATATTTTCTATTGCTGCTTTTGCGGTACCGTTTAATAACTTTTCACCGGCGTATGCGGAATATTCTAACGGCACAATTGTCTCTGTTGCAGTTTCTGTCTCTGCACTCATCGCCTCCAACAAACGTGCTTCCGTAGCACCAACTTGGCTATTTTCTGTTTCTTCCTCTGCTATCATTAAATCTCTCTAAAAAATTTCTCCGCTTTTAGTAACGCTCGAACCAACGCATCAATATCTTCTTTATTGGAGTATAGTCCAAGCGATGCTCGTGTCAATGAGGTATAACCCATACGATTAACCAACGGCTCGGCACAATGGTGTCCGGTGCGTACCGCCACATTTTCTTTATTAAGAACAAAGGCAATATCTTGCGGGTGAATACCCTCTATATCAAAGCTGAAAACACCGCCTTTGTCAGGTGCTGTACCAACCATTTTAAGCCTTGGCACTTCAGATAATTTCTCTGTGGCATAAATTGTCAGTTCTTTTTCATGCAAGGTAATATTCTTCAACCCAAGTGTTTGCATATATTTTAGCCCTTCCGCCATACCAATCGCCTGAACCGAGGCGGCCGTTCCGGCTTCGAACCGTGCCGGAATATCTGCAAAAGTTGTTTTTTGATAGCTCACATGCTCAATCATATCCCCGCCAAACTGATACGGCGGCATTACCTGTAAAATATTCGCTTTACCATAAAGTACTCCAATACCGGTTGGCCCATAAGTTTTATGCCCGGAGAAAGCAACAAAATCACAATCCCAATCTTTAACATCGATCTGATGATGCACAGCATATTGACATACATCAACCATAACTTTAGCCCCAACATCATGTGCTACGGCAACAATTTTTTTAATCGGAAAAATTGTGCCTAATACATTTGACATTGCCGTTACCGCCACCAATTTGGTTCGTTCATTTAAATGATTGAGAAAATTTTCATGTACATACGAACCATCATCAGCAATCGGAAAGACAACCAGTTTAGCACCGGTTTTAGCGCACACGTTCTGCCATGGAACCAAATTGGCATGATGTTCAGCCTCAGAGACAAGTATTTCATCACCGGCTTTCAAATTTTGCATACCCCACGTTGCGGCCACCAAATTAATTGCCTCCGTCGCATTGCGCGTAAAGATTATTTCCCGCGCTGAATCGGCATTTAAAAAATGTTGCACTGTTTGCCGCGCCTGTTCAAATTCTGAGGTGATTTGTTCAGCAAACGTATATGAACCGCGGTGCGCATTAGCGTATCCCGTTTCATAAATCTGCCGCATTTTATCAAGCACTTGCCGTGGTTTCTGCGCCGATGCCGCCGTATCTAAATAGGCCACCGGCTGTCCATTAACAAGATGTTGTAAAATCGGAAAATCTTTTCTTATTTGCTCAACATCATACATTTTCTACTTTCCTTTATTTGTTCCATATTTAGAACGCAAAAAAATATTTTTCAAGTTTAATATGCATTTACGCTAAAAATATCTTACGATAAAAAAAGACCACCGCCGTAGCAAGTGGTCTATATAAAATTAAATTTCCTGCTTTATGCTGGCTGCGCAGACTTCAAACCGGCGTTAACACCAATATTCAAAAGTAACATCAAGCCAAGCGTCATCAGCCAACTTATATACATACCGCTGAGAATGGAAACAATAGAAATAACCACATATACCAGCGTATTAATGCGTAAAGTTTGTCCGAAGTTTACTTTAAACATAATCGCCATCAACCAGTGCATCACAACAGTATACAGTAAAACAACAATCATCGCCACAATTAAGGCCACGATGGCATATAGCGGAAACATATATTTTTGCACATTTTTCACAAACAAAGTTGCTCCCGCATCTAATGTTTCTTTATCTAAAGTACCATCAGGAAATTCTTTTAACGAACGAATCTCAGTTTTTTGCCCATTCACACCATATACAAATTTTTTACTTATATATAGCCCCGGCTCGGTTAGTGAAGTAGCCTCAAATTCATCGCGGGTTGTGTTGAGTACAACGTTAAATTTCATATTGTTATCATTAACACCGTACGATTGACTAATCACCGCGTTTTGTGGCGCCACAATTTCACCGTTTTGCAAAGTTATCGGTAAAAATTGCTCAGCTTCCGTTGTTACAATCGGCGTATATTGTTCAACCAATGCAATACCAAATTTTGAAACCACCGCAGAAGCAATCAAAGCATAAAGCAATAAGGCTATAAAACCCAGCCATTTATTATACAATAAAAAGTTTTTCATACTATATCTCCTTTTTTGTTTATATGGTAGAAATAATCCTTAAATTACCATTCGTCAAATAAATCAGGTTGTTTATCCTCCTGATCCTTCAGTATCGACAGTGCTTTTTGCACCACAAAATAATTAACCGACACCTGATATGCCAGCGAAACTGCATCTATTTCCTCAACCAACCTACAAACATAAAAAAATGACCGCTGTGTATGGTGAATAATATATTCCAAAATTTCCGGCGAAATACGCAATTGTCGATCATTAAATAATTTAACAATCAACATTTGCAACATTTGATCATCAGGTTCTTTAATGGCAATAGAAGGTAGCATATTAAGCCGAGATTGCAAATCTTTAAGCGGAAAATGCATATAATGCGGCGCTGTTGCTGACGTCCACAAAATGGAACGCCCTTCTTCGTTATGAAATATATTAAATAGGTGAAATAGAGCTTCATTATCGGCCTTGGCTGTTAAATTTTCGACCACCAAATGCTTATTTTCCATGGCCAAACGATTAACATTGCGCATTTTAATTTGTGCGGCATTGACTATGCTTATGTTTTCACCGTGCTGCAAAGTTTTTTTCACCTTATCAACCAGCAAATGCGCCAAATGTGTCTTGCCACAACCTTCCGGACCGTAAATAACCAAACCGTTTTCCGGCCAATGCGGCCATTGCGCAACCATCGCAAAAGCCTCACGATTGCAGTCTGTCACCATAAAATCGGTATTGCCCATCAAATTTTGCGGCATAAAAGGAAACGGTATTTGTTTTAATTCCTCATCTTCCATCTCATTTCCTCTTTTCCTGTAACACTTCCATCACTTTTTGGCTTAAATTACTCAAACTATACGGTTTACTGATGAAGAAAAAGTCCGAAGAGCCAGCCAGTTCCTTGCGGGCAATTTCTTCAGAATATCCCGAAGCCAAGATAATTTGTGCATGCGGTTGCTTATCTTTAATAATTTTAGCTAGCTCAGCACCACTCATCCCCGGCATCATCATATCGGTAACCACCAAATCAAACTTTTCGCCCTTGTCAATGTATTCCATGGCATTTTCTGCTGAAACGCATTCAACAACTTGAAACCCTTTTTGCTTTAAGCCGCGCACCCCGACTAAGCGCACAGCATCTTCATCTTCAACAAACAAAATTTTAATCTCGCCACTACTGCACAATAATTTTCGCTGGCTATCAAACGCATTGATATTCATTCCCAATATAAGCTTATCTGCGGCCGCATTATTTGCATTTAATAATGTCATCGCGGCATTGCCGAGCTTATCGTGAATGATTTGTTCAGATGGTTGTTGGGCAACGGCAATATTTTCGGCGTTTTCATTTTCATGACTTGGTAAATAGATTTCAAAGGTTGTCCCTTTTCCTAACTTACTCTGTACTTTAATGAAACCCTCCGTCTGCCGTACAATACCATACACCATTGCCAATCCTAAACCGCTTCCGGAATCGATATTGTTACGCTTGGTGGTAAAGAACGGCTCAAATATGCGATTTAAATTTTCCGGCGCAATACCGCAACCGGTATCACTCACACTAATCACCACAAAATCACCCGGTTTAATCATATCAGCCCCAAAGCGATACGGCTGACTAAGCCGTTCCGAACGGGTTGCAATAGTTAAAACACCTTTACCATTCATGGCATCGCGCGCATTGAGTACCAAGTTAATCATAACTTGTGAAAATTGCACCGGATCAACCCTAATATACCCCAAGTCCGAACCATGATTAATTTGGAATGTTGTACGTTCTCCGGCCATACGCGATAAAAGCGATTGTATCTCCATAAACGATTCTGTCACATCAATCAGTTTCGGATTAAGCGGCTGCTTGCGTGAAATGGCAAGCAATTGCCGCGCCACACCGGCCGCGCGATTGACATTGTTTTTGAGTTGCACTAAATCTGAAAAAGACGGATCGCCAACACCATGGCGCTGGATCAGCAATTCACATTGACAAATTACCGCTGTCAGCAAATTATTAAAGTCATGCGCCACCCCGCCGGCCAATTGACCAAATGCCTGCATTTTCTGGGCTTGTGCCACTTGCATCTCTAAATCGCGTTTTTGCGACATATCTTCCATATATATCACAAGCCCGGTAATTTCGCCCGATAAACTCGAATAATGCGCTTTCATCGGATAAATATGCACTTCAACATCTTTACCATTCTTTAGTTTTGTTTCAAAATGAAATTCCTGTTCATTGTTGCGACTATATTCTTCTTGCGCTTCTTTTAATTTATTACGTGCCTCATCGTTAAACCAAATGCTTAGCTTATGGTGCAAAACTTCGGAAACAGACAAATCGAATATTTGCGCACTACACTCATTAACTTCTAAAATTTGCAAATGTTTATCGGTAAAGACAATACCAATTGGTGCAGTTGTAAATAACCATTCAAATTTATCGGTGATTTTATTTAATTTATCCCTCAAATCGGCATCGTTCGGAATATTCCAAATAACCACACCTCGTGTTTTTAATTCATTATTTTCACGCACATTTTGCTGCTTCACAAAAGCCGGATAGTTGCCGCGCGCGGTTTTAAACATAATGTTATCGCTATACGTCCCATTGGTAGAATGGAGTAATTCCGGTTTATAGGCTACAAAGTCATCAACTTTTTTCCCTATCGCCGCATTTTTATCGGTATGCCACCATTCTGCCAACGAATTATTGATATATTCAATTTTACCTTCTTGATTGCATGTATATAACCCGACCGGCAGAAAATCGATAAAATTCTGCAAAGATGACTTTTCGTCAGCAAAAACCTGATTCATATTCTTGTACGACGTTATGTTTTCAACGGTCCATAAAATATAGCTTTCTTTGTGGATTTTTTTTAATGAGAACTCACCTTCAAAAATATCCGTTTTATCCAGATAAATCGGCTTAACACTAACTTTCAACCATTCTTCCACTACAAATACGCTGTCATGGTGCGGATTGATAGATAATGTCACCGATACTTCTTGCAGTTTACTAACTGCCGCGGACAATTTTTGCAAGTCAAGTTTGTTCGCCGCCGAATCAATAATGTTTTTTTCTAAGAAATCCAAAACAGGTAAATCACCAAAATATTCGCGAGCCAATTTATTGGCAATAATAGCCTCACCTTTAGCGTTATCCACCCGATAATATTTAACTTTATCGTTCAAAATTTCCGCCGCCATCATCCCGAAACCGATGGCATGCTCGCTCACTTTCAAAATGCGGATTGTTACTAAAATGCACAGCACATTCCACACCGCAACACATATTAAGATATAAGCTGCATATTGCGGATAAATAAAGAAAGCAAACAGGCTTAGAGACATAAACATAATCGCATAGGCCAGAAACACGAGATTTCTTTCCAGCTGGCGATCAGGACGACGATTATTTATATCTCTAAGCATTTGCCATTTATTCTTTCTCTAGGTCAAAACATCAGCTTTGGTCTTACCGGTGCGCATACCAATCTCGGCAATTTGGCGTGCAACTTCTGCCAACGGTTCTAAAAATTCGAGCATATTTTTATC
Organism: uncultured Rhodospirillaceae bacterium; assembly: GCA_900320035.1. Taxonomy (GTDB): domain Bacteria; phylum Pseudomonadota; class Alphaproteobacteria; order RF32; family CAG-239; genus RUG410. The sequence continues at coordinate 9,510 of ONQU01000079.1, forward strand.
GAAATCTTGGGTTTCAAAACGCTCCAAATAAACGCGCAAAGTCGCACCATTGGTACCGGTTCCCGACAAACGGTAAACAATCCGCGAATTATCGGTAAAATAAACCACCAAACCATTTTTGGTTGAACTACCATCTACCGGATCATTATAAATAAACGCTCCGGCGCTGCGAACAGTAAAATCACCGAAAGTCTGCCCCGCTAATGTCGGCAATTTAGCTTCTAAATCAGCCATCAATTTATTGGCAACCGCAACATCAATACCGTCATAGTCATTACGCATATAGTAACTGCGCCCATATTTTGCCCAATGTTCACGCGTAATTTGTTCCACAGACTTACCGGTTACGGCAATAATATTGAGCCAGAACAGCACCGCCCAAATACCGTCTTTTTCTCTGATATGGCTTGAACCGGTGCCAAAACTTTCTTCACCGCAAAACGTAATACGATGACTATCCATTAAGTTGCAAAAATATTTCCAACCGGTCGGCACTTCGTAATAACCAATTCCCAAAGCCTTAGCCACACGGCTCACCGCCGTTGAAGTTGCCGCCGACTTAGCCACACCGAAAATACCGTTTTTATACCCCGGAATCAAGCGATAATTATCAGTTAAAATTGCCAAACTGTCACTCGGTGTTACAAAAAATTTCTTTCCCAAAATCATATTGCGATCACCGTCGCCATCATTAGCGGCTCCCATATCCGGTGCATTATCGCTATACATTATATCAACCAGTTGTTTAGCGTAAATCAAATTCGGATCCGGATGTAAGCCGCCAAAATCTTCCATCGGTACAGCGTTCAAAACTGAGCCTTGCGGTGCGCCTAAAATATCTTCAAATATCTTCTTGGCATATGGACCGGTAACGGCATTAAAAGCATCAAACACAAAGCGGAAACCGCCGGCAAAAAGTTTTTTGATTGCCGCAAAATCAAAAATTTCTTCCATCATTTCCACGTACGGTGTTAAATAATCTATCACCTCAATTTCCATATTACCCAATTTTTGCGTACCGAGCCGACTTAAATCAACATCAGGCGCATCTAATATTTTATATTCACGGATATTTTTGCTGTTTTCATATATCTTATCACTCACCGCCGTCGGGCACTGTCCGCCGGTAGCGGTAGCGTATTTAATTCCAAAATCGCCGTTTTTACCCCCCGGATTATGCGATGCCGTCAGCACAAAACCACCATCAGCCTTATTATCCAGCAAAACACGCGATGATGTCGGCGTAGAAATTAGGCCATCTTGCCCCACAATTAACTTTTTCATGCCGTTGGCCGCCGCCATTTTCATAATTTTCTGAATCGCTATTTTGTTAAAATAGCGCCCATCACCACCTAACACAAAAGTTTTACCTTCTACGCCACCAATGGTATCAAAAATACTCTGCACAAAATTTTCCACATAATTCGGCTGTTCTACTGTTTTTGACTTTTTACGCAAACCTGCCGTTCCCATTTTCTGGTCATCATACGGCGTTGTTGGTACAATTTTCAGCATAATTTTCCTCCCTGTTTATAAATAATTCTATAGTTATATATGTATCATTAAAAAGATTAAAAGGTAAAGTTTTTTTCATCATCTAAACACATTTATTTTGCGTTTGATCCAACAAGTCAGCGCATTATTC
>ONQU01000017.1 GCA_900320035.1 uncultured Rhodospirillaceae bacterium
AACCGCCCAAAGAGTGTCCGGCCAATAAAAACGTAGGCGTATAGAAACTCTGTGTCTTTGCCCAATCTATAACCGTCAATAAATCCTCAAGCATAGAGGTTGTCGAAGCACAATGACCATTATTAAAACTGTTTCCGCGAGAATTACGACAATCAAAGGTTATGACGGTATATCCGATATTTTGCAACGTTTCAGCCGTTTTTATAATAACATCTTGCTCTTTATAACCGCTTATACCATGACAGATAAAAGCTAATTTTGCCGTATCGGTACGACTTTTATATATTTCAATACCTATATCTTCATTGCTAGAATTTTTAATAACCGGCATTATCTTCTCCTATTTATGGTATTTATACAACTGATTAATATATTCTATAGCGTTCAGTGGAATGTCAAGTAAATTATTTTCTTATATCGTAAAAACATACATACCTCCGAGACTGTCTCAGAGGTATGTATGTTTTTACGGTATCTAATTTAAGCTAAACTCAAATAATATCCTGTTGAACTTTCGGGTCGCTCATCAATTTATTGACGCGTTCGACTTCGTCATAAGTATCGTCAACCCGAAAGTTAATTTCCGGGGTATAACGCAACTTTAATTTAGAAGCCACCAACTTCTTAAACAGCCATTTTTCCGCCTGCATTTGTTCCAGCACAATACCTAAATTTTTGCCATTCAATGTCGTTAAATAAACCGTGGCATATTTTAAATCAGGCGACATAATTACCTGCGTAATCGTAATGAAGGCTTCCTGAATTTCAGGAGAACGCACATCACCTTGCTCGATTGCCTCGGCAATAACTTTACGCACTTCTTGCCCTACTCTGAGCTGTCTTTGTGATAATTCCTGTGCCATTTACCTATCCTTTCTTATCCCCAATTACAGTGTTTTAGCAATTTCTTCCACTTCATAACATTCAATATTATCATTAACTTGAATGTCATTATAGTTTTCAAAACTCATACCACACTCGTAACCTTCTTTAACTTCTTTCACATCGTCTTTATAGCGCTTCAATTGGCCCAAATTACCGTCATGAATAACCACGTTATCACGCAACAAACGAATCTTCGCGCCACGTTTGACCATACCTTCGGTCACCATACAGCCGGCCACTTTACCCACACCGGTAATGTTGAACACATTGCGAATTTGCGCATAGCCCAAAATCTTTTCGCGCAATTCCGGCGTTAGCATACCTTCCAGCGCTTTTTTCACGTCATCGACCACATCATAAATAATCGAATAATAGCGAATATCAATACCATCACGATGGGCCATATCGCGCGCTTGCGCATTTGCACGAACATTAAAGCCGATGACAAAGGCATCAGAAGCTTTTGCCAACGTAATATCCGATTCCGAAATTCCGCCTACCGCCGAATGCAACACTTGAACGCTGACTTCATCATTTGAAAGTTTGTTTAATGAACCCTCTAAAGCCTCAATAGACCCTTGAACATCGGCCTTAATAATAACGGATAAGTGTTTGGATTCACCAGATTTTATCTTATCCATCATCTGTTCCATGGCCGATTTAGCGCTCTTCACAAGCTTAGCATCACGCTCTTTACGGATACGATAGCCGGTAACCTCACGTGCTTGCGCTTCGTCTTTAGCTACCACAAAATTATCACCGGCCATCGGTGTTCCTTGTAAACCGATAACCTCAACCGGTGTTGCCGGACCGGCAGATTGGACTTTTTTACCATGTTCATTAAACATAGCGCGTACTCTACCCCATTCCTTACCGGCAATCAGAATATCGCCGACATTGAGCGTACCGCGTTGTACCAAAACAGTTGCCACAGAACCGCGACCTTTTTCCATTTTGGCTTCCACAACCGTTCCTTCGGCTATACGATTTGGATTAGCCTTCAAATCGAGCATTTCGGCCTGCAATAAAATAGCATCGACCAATTTATCAATATTAATCCGCTTTTTCGCTGAAATTTCCGCACACAACGATTCACCGCCCATTTCCTCGACACCAATGCCATATTGTAACAACTCTGTCTTAATATGCATCGGATCAGCTCCCGGCAAATCAATCTTGTTAATCGCGACCACAATTGGCACTTCAGCCGCTTGAGCATGGCGAATAGCTTCTACTGTTTGCGGCATCACACCGTCATTGGCAGCCACCACCAACACCACAATATCGGTTACTTTAGCACCGCGAGCACGCATTTCGGAAAATGCTTCGTGCCCCGGCGTATCAATAAAGGTAATTTTTTGCCCATTAGCCACCGTAATTTGATAAGCACCGATATGTTGAGTAATACCGCCGGCTTCTTTAGCTACGACATTGGTTTCACGCAGAGCATCTAACAACGATGTTTTACCATGGTCAACGTGTCCCATCACTGTAACAATCGGAGCGCGCGGTTGTAAATCGGCAGCTGTATCTTCAATGCCGCCCAGACCTTCTTCAACATCACTATCGGCCACGCGCTTAAATTTATGCCCCATGTCTTCAACAATGATCTGCGCCGTATCGGCATCAATGGCTTGGTTAATGGTTGCCATAACCCCCATCGACATTAGGCGCTTAATCACATCGGCACTCTTTTCTGCCATACGATTAGCTAACTCTTGCACGGTGATTGTTTCCGGAATAATAACTTCCTTAATTACCTTTTCCGCCGGTGCAACCGGTGCTTGTACCGGTTTTGGCTGTTTTTTCTTAAAACGACGCTGCGGCACATATCCATAATCATCATCGTCATCATTATTACCCATGTAATTGTTGACATTGATCTTGTTGTTATTATTACGACGTTGCGGCTCAAAACTGCGTTTTTGAATCTTCTTACGTTCCTGTTCGAATGTTTCTTCTTTGGTCATCACGCGTTTTTCAACCACTGTTGATGATTTCTTACCTTTTTTATAATAATCATCATCGTCATCATCGTCGTCATCATAATCTTTATTCTTCTTAGTTTTACGCTCGGTGCCGGAATCAAACTTAACCGGTGCTTTTTCTTCTCTAGGAGCCTCAAATTGACCTGCTTCAGAAGTTTCAACCGCTTCAACAATTTCAGCTTCTGCCTTTTGTTTTTCAGCTTCTACCGCGGCTTCTGCAGCCTCCGCAGCCTTCTGTGCCTGTTGTTTCAGGCGCTCGGCTTGTTTGGCATCTTCTTCTTGCTTACGTTTAGCATCATGCAATTTAGCCTCAGCCAACAACTTTAACTTTTGTGCTGTTGCTTCATCAATTTCTTCAGTCTTTACTGCCGGCTTAGCCTGAGTAATAATTCTTTTCTTACGCACCTCGACTTGCACCATTTTTTTACCGTCAAGCGACGGGCTCTTACTTGTTTTCTTGAGTGTGAGCGTCGTTTTTCCGGACAATGTCAATTTTCCTTTAGTGCTTTCTTCCGTCATTGTTATCTTTCTCCGTTACTACGTATTTAAAAATGTCTGATATCTCATCAATGCCAACCGCGCCATGGCGCTTATCGGGCTTTTTTTAACCACCAAATAAACCGTATTTTCTTTATTTAAGGTCTTGCTCAAAGTATTAACATCATAGAGCGTGAATTTTTCCATATCTGTCGCAATCTCATCAATTTTTTGCCGACCGTCAGTACCGGCATCAGTTGCAACAATCAGAAAAGCCGCTTTTCCTTTTTTAATACATTCCTTTACCTTTTCAAAACCCCAAACCAAATCGCCGGCTTTGCGAGTCAAATTAAGGGCATCTAAAGCTTTTTTGCACAAAATATTTTCCACAACTTGCGGCATATCTTCAGCCATAATCACATCTTTATGCAAAATTTTATTTAAAGGTTTTTTCTTTTCCATCAGTTCATTCAGCAAAAGCTTAGAGTTAGAAAGATAAAAGCCGCGACCGTCCAATTTTTTATTAAAATCGGGCAGACAAGTGCCGTTTTTCAGCACCACGAAGCGTAAAAGCTCTGCTTTATTCAAAGCCTTTCCAGTCCATACGCACTTTCTGGTTTCTAACTCTTCAACCATGCTTATTTATACCTCGTTTTTAGTCAACTTTTTCTTCATCTGCAAACCAATGTTCGCGTGCCGCCATAATGATGTCATTGGCTTCAGTTTCGGAAATTGCATTTTCACCAAGCATTTCAATCAATTCATCAGCCGCTAAATCGGCTAAATCATCAATATTTTTAACGCCTTTTTCCGCTAAGCTGATAATCATATCCTGATCCAAACCGGCAACGGTTTGCAAACTCGCGTCAATTTTCAGCTGTTTACTCTTAGCGGCAAATTCTTCGTTACGCTTAGCCACAAATTCTTGGGCGCGACGTTGCAACTCTTGTGCGATATCTTCATCAAAACCTTCAATTTCCGATAATTCGCTTAACTCTACCATAGCCACTTCATCAACCGTTGAAAAGCCTTCAGCAACCAGCAAATGCGCAATCATATCATCAACATCTAAAGCTTCCATAAAGCGTTCAGTACGAACTTTATTTTCATTTGAACGACGTTCTTGTTCTTGCGCTTCCGTCAACACATCAATTTGGGCACCAACAAGTTGCGAAGCTAATTTAACATTCTGTCCGCGGCGACCAATTGCCATTGAAAATTGGTCTTCTGCCACCACAACCTCAATGCGATTATTTTCTTCATCTAACACAACCTTAGTCACTTCGGCTGGCGCTAAAGCACTGACAATAAATTGAGCCTTATCTTCGGAATATGGTACAATATCAATTTTTTCGCCTTGCAATTCAGTCACCACAGCTTGTACGCGAATACCACGCAAACCAACGCATGCACCAACCGGATCAACTGTTTTATCGTTAGCGCGCACAGCAATTTTAGCCTTAGAACCAGGATCACGTGCCACACCCATAATTTGCACCACACCGTCGTAAATTTCCGGAACTTCTTGAGTAAATAATTTTGCCATAAATTCCGGGCATGTTCTTGAGAGAAAAATTTGCGGACCTTTAACTTCACGACGCACATCTAGAACATAGGCACGTACGCGATCACCACTCTTGAAATGTTCATGCGGAATAATTTCATCATAGCGCAACATAGCTTCGGTTTTACCAATATCTAAAACCACACTGCTGATGAAACCGCGGGTATTTAACTCTACACGCTTAACCGTACCGTTAATAATGGAGCCAATTTTATCCTTATATTCCTCGTATTGTTTATTGCGTTCTGCTTCGCGCACTTTTTGCATAATCACCTGCTTAGCGGTTTGAGCTGCAATACGACCAAAATCAATCGGCGGTAATGGATCAATAATAAAATCGCCAACCTTATAGTTTTTATCATAATCGTGCGCATCTATCAGACGAATTTGCGCTGACTCATTTTCGATTAAAGCGTCATCAGCCACCACTTCACGATAGCGTGATAAAGCAATCGCACCGGTTTTACGGTCAATTTTTGCTCTGATGTCATGTTCCGCACCATATTTGGTACGGCCGGCTTTTTGAATGGCAACTTCCATGGCCGTAAATACATCTTCACGATTAATACTCTTTTCTTGTGCTACGGCATCTGCAACAGCAACAATTTCAGGTCTTGGCATATTTTCAAAATTTTCCATTTTTTCCTCGTTTCATATAAAATTAAAAATCTGCAACTTCATGAGCCGCTTGATATTCTTCCCACAATTCATCCGTAAGCACCAACTTAGCTTTGCTAATGGCTGCAAATGGAATTGTGTATTCTGCATCTTCGACCGCCAGCGTGATATTACCATCAGCGACATTCGTGATTTTACCTTTAAAGCGTTTTCTGTTTTCAACTTTTTCTTCGGTTTCTATTTTAACATCATACCCAATATAACGCTCAAAGTGCACCAGCTTTGTCAAAGGTCTATCCAACCCCGGCGAGCTGACTTCCAATGAATAGCGGTTTTCTATCGGGTCTTTAGCATCAAGCATATCAGAAAGCGCATGGCTGACAATAGCACAATCATCAACCGTAATAGCTGTACCATCTAACTTATCGATCATCACCTGCAAAGTCGGATTAGCTTGACCGATGGTCAAAACGCGTACCAACTCGTAGCCTTTGTCACAAACAATCGGTTCAATCAAATCTTGTAAATAGTGTTTTTGCATTTTTTATCCTTTAACAAAAAACCGGAGCTTGCGGCTCCGATTTTGATAATATTTGTTATGATGTCAATGCTTATAACACATTTTTTTGTTTTGTAAAGCATTTTTTGCATATTATTTCACATTTTTATAATATCAAACCATCGGTAGTTGTAATGATTATGTATTGCAATTTGCAAATCACACGGCTTTGGTTTTATGCTAAATGTAAGATTATTTGCCTAAACCGGAAATAGAACCACCTATTTTGCTGCCAACCGACATCATATTATCAAACGCCTGCTGTTATAATATCAATTACTTATAGCAGAAAGACTATAGATGAAAAACACCATATAAAATAATATAGGTATAATCAACCATAAAAAAGATTTTAGCGGCTGTTTGATAAAATTGAGATAAGCAGCAATCATCGCTAGGATAAATAATATACTCCAACCGATGTTGTATCCCATAAAAAATTCAACAATATTCAGGTATCCTTTGTAATTTGGGTCGGAATAATCCAAAACATCTTTGGTGCGCCATGCCCGCAACCAAAAAAAATATAAATTGGCGATATTTAATAACAACAATGCGTAAAAACTTATATACTTACATATTCGTAAAAATTTTTTATTTTTCATTTTATTCTCATTTTACTTACTAAAATAAATAATGCCCAAACACACCAAAGTTGGTAATAGCTGAATCAACACTGCATTAAGATTAATTCTGCGGACGAAAAAATAGCTCCAAACCAGCGGAAAGGCAAATAACAAACCATATAAATATGAAGTTAACATTTTATGCAAAAAAATGTTATGTGCAGCGGCAACATTTTGAATTTCTATGTATTCTTTAATATTTACAATGTCGCCGTCGAAAGTAAACATTCGATAGATACTACTGATAAGCAATAAAAGGTTAAAACATAACAGACACCAAAAACATAGATACGCTATTATTTTTTCTTTATTTAAAATTATCTGTTTCATTAGATTTTGCATTGCCATTTTTATAACCCCACAAAATGAAAAATTTCAATTAAAATAGAGCAAGCCAATATAAAAAATCCTAAAAATATAGGAAAAAGAATGACAGCAAAACGATATTTATTATGTCGATAAAAGAGGTAAGATGCCAATAGTAAAATAACCATAAAAAAAATAATAACGCCGGCATCTGGTAATATTGTCGGATGTTCGGTAGAAAAATACCAATCTTTTGGAGATTTTACATAATTCCAATAATCTTTGTCCCGTATTTTTATAATTTCTTGCCATGATAAATACATTATTCTAATGTATAAAATATACAAATAAACACTAACGACAGAGGGTAATAATTCCGTTTTGTGTGATTGAAAAAATGTATGTAAAATATTCATTGATTACCTTCTAAATTATTATAATTAACTTGCATATCTAACATATAGTACTTCAAACAATAAAAATATAATAGGAAGAAATAATATAAATATGGATATAATATATCTTTTTCGGATAAAAAATCCAGCCAAACAAAAAGCAACAACCAAACAATATATTACAATTTGTTCATGCAAAATTAATTTGTCTGCAGAGGCGTAAAACCATACAGGGATTTTTTCTTCAAACAACTTAAACAAGCCATCTTCTTTAGCTTCTCTGATTATATAATATGACGACATTATAATACGCACATAAATTAAGGTTATCAGTGTTAAAATGATATATTTTGATGTTTGGCAATGTTTTTTTACCACTTTTGAAAAAAATTCTTTCATGCATAACTCTCCGTTCTTTGCCATTATAATTTTAATAAAGAAAGAAGGCAAGCAAAAAACTCACCTTCATTCCTTTTCAATTACCAACCTTTCGGATATTTTACCTTTAACGGAATATCTCCATCATAATTTTTAAAATCATTATAAAAATTACCATTACTGGATGTTAAATCAATACATCCTGAAGAACCGGGAACTACTCCACCATGAACATACATACTATGACGTCCAAAAGTGTTTGTTCCCTGTTGCGGTTGAATAGGAATACGCGAGTTACCCCAACCATTTGGCATTTCAAACCATCTAGGTGTGATATATAAACCTCTTTTTTCTCTCCATGATAAATTTTTGTAGTCTTGTCCAGTTCCTTTGCCTAGCAGATAATTTCCTTC
>ONQU01000135.1 GCA_900320035.1 uncultured Rhodospirillaceae bacterium
ATATTGTTGAATTGAAAAAAATTATCGGTCAGATGCTTGATGACGGGCAAGTTGACGAGGTGAAAAAAATATTGAGTGCACGGACCATGGTGCGGCGCGATGGTAATGTCTTGAAGGCAATTGATTATACAGAATATTTTGCCGATGAATTTTCCGAAATTGCCAATGAATTGGAATGTGCCGCACACTTTGCCAGCGATGAATTGTTTAAGGATTATCTTGGTTGGCAGGCGCAGGCGCTTTTACAAAACAATGAGGATATGGATATTTTAGCAGATAAGCATTGGGCCAAAATGCAAGATACACCGCTGGAATTTACCATCAGCCGTGAAAATTATGATGATAAATTAACACCGCAATTGTTTGCTGATGCCGAGCTTTGTGCGCGGTTAAATGCCCTGCATATTCAACCGGTGCCGAAAGATATGCTTGGTGTACGGGTTGGTGTGGTCAACAAAGAAGGAACTTCCTTATTGTTGCGTTTTAAAGATGAGATGCTGAAACTGGCTGATTTGATGCCGTTGGCTGACCAATATCAGCAAAATGTGGGGGGCGATAAAGGGCTGAAACAAACCATGGTCGATGTTGATATTGCAGCGCTCACCGGTGATTATGCACAATGCCGCGGCGGCATTACGACGGCGCAGAATTTGCCGAATAACGATAAGCCGGCGTTGGCACATGGTGGCGGACGGCGTAATGTTTATCATCGCCAAGTACGTGCCGGAACAGATAAAGAAAAAACGCAGAAAATTCTGGAAGCGTTGGTGACACCTGAATTGCATCAATATTATGACGAAGAAGCCGATCATTTGTTTGTGATTGGCCATGAGAACGGACATTCACTCGGACCGGATAGCAGCTATCAAACGGCACTCGGTATTTACCAGCATATTATCGAGGAACATAAAGCTGATATGATTTCAGCAACCATGATGCCGGAATATGTGAAAGCGGGTATTATTGATGAAGAAGAATTGAAAAAAATATACACCACATGGATTGTGCGGCGGCATTTTATGATTGCTTTTCCGAGTGATATGGAAGCGCATCGGGTGGCTGATTTGATAGAATATAATTTCTTAAAAGAATATGGCGCATTTTGGTTTGATGAAAATAAAAAATTGCATATTGATTTTGCGAAAATGCAGAGTGGTTCACGAGCTTTATTGGCAGAAACCATTAAAGTACAACTTTCAAAATCACCGGAAATTGCCAAGGCGTTTGTGGAGCGATGGACTAAGTGGGATGATATGAATCAATATATTGCCGATTTTAAGAAAAATTTAGGGGTTAAGCCGTATATTGAAATTGTAAGCTATTTTTAACTGTGGCAAAAAGGACGAATTTAAATGTGGAAAAAATTAGCAGCCGGTGAATATTCCTTAAAAATGACGTTTTGGGTATTTGGGGTTTTGGGATTCTTTTTGTTTATGATTATCACCGGAATTACGCATAGTTCGTTTGCACGTATGCTTTGTGCGCGAGCCCATTCGGTGAATTATTGCCTTGAACATTTAAATGTGATTAAATATATCGTTACACATTTTATCGGGCTTCTTTTAGGTGGTGGCGCATTGGCGACACGTTTAATGTTACATTTAATCGCCAGCGGCTGTTTCGGTGCTTACATGATTGTGGTGGTGCGCAGTTTATGGAAATGCGCTAAAGAATATAAAGGCAGCAAATTTTGGATATGGAGTGCGAAAGTTTTGTTGTTGGCATTGTGTGTTTTAGGCTTAAAAGTAATATTATAAGTTTTTAGAGGGATTTTTTTTCTTTGTAAAAATGCCGCACTTTTAGTAAGTGCGGCATTTTAGGAGTTCTAAACTGGTGCCGGTTAGGAGACTCGAACACCCGACCCACGCATTACGAATGCGTTGCTCTACCAACTGAGCTAAACCGGCAATGCAAAATCCATATATCTTACATTTTTGCAAAATACAAGCACAAAATTAAAAAAAAGTAAAAAATGTACACATACTTATAAATAATAACTATTAAATTGGTATTCATAAGGAAAAAATTAAAGTTATACTTTATTTAATTTGCATTTTTACATATTTCTTTCTATGATGACTTCGCAAGACAATAAATATTGAGTAAAAATCAAAGGGATAAGACAATGGCAACAATACATTTAATGGTCGGCTTTATGGGTTTTGGTAAAACAACTACTGCCAAAGAACTGGCACAAAAATTACCGGCGGTATGTCTGACACATGATGAATATATGGTTAAGCTTTACGGGCGCAACATACCTTGTCATGAGTTTCGTTCTAATTATGAAAAAGTTGATGCGGTATTATGGGACTTGGCGGCAAAAATTATTCATTGTGGCATTGATGTTATCATGGATTATGGTTTTTGGAGCCATAAAGACCGAGAAGAAGCTTTTAATCAAGCTAAAAAAATTACACCAGATGTGGTTTTTCATGTGACATCATGTGATATGAGTGAAGCGAAGCATCGCATTTTGCAACGTTCAGCCGAAAATTCTGATGAATTGTATATCAGTGAAGATGAATTTGATACCTTGGCTAAACGCTATGAGCCATGGGATTTTCACGATGATTATCCGGTGGTTTTTCATTTTTATCCCAAAGATACCGGCATTACCAAAACCCACTTTGGCATATACGGGGCTGTTATTCGCAATGATGAGATTTTGCTGATTAAAAAAGCACGCGGACCATATACCGGAATGTTTGATTTGCCGGGTGGCAGTCCGGAGCAAGGCGAAAGTTGTTTACAAACCTTGAGGCGCGAAATTAAAGAGGAAACCGGTTGTACTGTGGTTAAAGCGCAAAACGAACGGCATAAAACAATTATTTTTTCGGATTTTACAGTGGCCAGCGGTGAAACAGGTGTGTTACAGCACCAGGCGATATTATTTGATGTTGAAATTAGCGGAGAACCGCAAACTTGTGGTGACGGTTTAGATTCTAACGGTGCGGTATGGGTAAAAATTGCTGATTTAAATGCAAAAAATGCTACCCCTTATGCGCTGATTGCAGCCGGTTTGCCGGTTATTG
>ONQU01000044.1 GCA_900320035.1 uncultured Rhodospirillaceae bacterium
AAGCCGATGTGGCTGTTGTGGCTGCTTATGGCTTGATTTTACCGCAACCTGTTTTAGAAGCTTATCCGCGCGGTTGCTTGAATATTCATGCTTCTTTGCTGCCGCGTTGGCGCGGTGCGGCCCCCATTCAACGTGCCATTGAAGCCGGTGATCAAAAAAGCGGTGTTACCATTATGCAAATTGCCGAAGGCCTTGATACCGGCGATATGCTCTTAAAGGGCGTGGTCGATATTTTACCAACCATGAATGGGGAAGAATTGCATGATAAATTAGCGCAAATCGGTGCTGATTTAATTGCCGAAGTTTTGCAGAATCCGACCCAATATTCACCGCAACAACAATCGGAAAGCGAAGCCTGTTATGCCGCTAAAATTGATAAAACGGAATGTCTGATTAATTTACATACTGATGTGAATGTATTGTATAACAAAATCCGTGCTTTTAGCCCTTTTCCAGCCATGTATTTTGAACATAACGGCGAACGCTTTAAGGTATTAGAAGCAAAAATTGCAAGCGATACAAACATACCAGAAGGTATGTTAAAGCAAATAGACAATCGCTTACTGTTAGGTTGCTCAAACGGCACATTGGAAGTGGTACAGATTCAGCGCCAAGGCAAGAAAACCATGCTAACTGCCGAATTATTGCGCGGCTATTCTTTCCTTTAAAATGTTCCCATTTTTTGCCCCATGCGCACCTGTTGTTCATCTTGCAAAGATGCGTCAAGTGATATCTTACCTTTTTCAAATAAGCAAATTACAGTGCTTCCCATCAAGAAACGCCCGATTTCATCACCTTTGGTAAAGCTGATTGATTGTTTGCGATAGTCAAAAGTAACAATTTCGGAAGAATGATTTGGCGCCACCACACCGGCCCATGTGGTCATAATACTGCGAACAATAGCCGCACCAACCATCACCACCGCCATTTTACCGAGCTCAGTTTCAAACAGACACACCACGCGTTCGTTGCGCGAAAACAGTTCCGGAATACGACTCGTATATAATGGATTAACGGAGAATAATTCGCCCGGGACATAGGTCATTTCCAGTAATTTACCGGAGACAGGAAGATGAACGCGATGATAGTCGCTAGGTGACAAATAAACCGTTATAAATTCGCCATTTTGAAAAATCTTTCCGTTTTCTTCCGAAGCGAGCAAAGCATCTATCGTGAAATAATGCCCTTTGGCCTGCATTTGCAAATTTTCTTTTAACCGGCCATAAGCGTTAATACGCCCGTCTGCTGGAAACACAATACTGTTCTCATCGGCATCAATCGGCCGCGCACCCGATTTCAACGCACGCGAAAAGAATTCATTAAAAGTGGTAAAATCTTCTACTTTTTGCGCAGCTTCGTCTAAATCTATATGATAAATCTGCGCAAACTTTTTAATAACACCGGTTGTTACTTTACCTAAGCGTGCATTAGCAAACAAACCGACTAAACGCGTTAATAAGTGCTTTGGTAATATATACTGTGTTATCACTTTGACATCATTTAAGTTCATAGTCTCTCTCCTCTTTTCTTTCACTCATAACTTTTATTTATCTCTATGTCAATAAGCGATTCATTTTCTTGCAAGTTGAGAATAATTGTGATAGAATGCAATATACTTAAGAGAAACGACCTAGGGACTTCATAATGAAAAATTTGTATCTAGCACCAGTTGTTGGGTTATTATTGACTTCGCATACACACGCTGCAATGGCATGGGGAACGATTGCTGATACGTTTTACGATGCCGCTAAAAGCGGACAATCCCAAAAAGTTCAATCTTTACTCAATCGTGGCTATTCCATCAACCAAACTGACAGCTCCGGTTCAACTGCTTTATGCAAGGCTGCTGCTGATAATAACGTAAGAGCATATAATTTATTAATACAATATGGTGCTAACCCCTATGTAGCTTGTATGAATGCTCCCAAAAAAGGTTTTTCCATTTCACCGAAATATGTATGGGGTGGTTTAGCTGCAGTTGGTGCCGGTGTAGCCATAGCGGCAGCCGCCGGTGGCGGTGGCGGCGGAGGCGGCGGTAGCTCTAGTGGCAATAATAACGCCGCAAACAGCAATATTGATAGCCAAACAAGTGGCAGCGGCTCTGAAGATAATAATAACAATAACACGGATGATTCCACGGGTGGTACTTGGTCTACTGACGGTGGTGAAAAAAATCCAGTTGATGGCTATGATATTGGCAATGAAGGCTCTTGGTGGTCAACTGGTGATGAAAATGAAACTGGTAACGGCGGTTCATGGAATACCGGCGGCGATGAAGGAAACAGTGGTGGCGGTTCATGGAATACTGGCGATGAAGGCGGTAGTCAGGGCGGCGGTGAAGGCGGCAGTCAGGGCGGCGATGAAGGCGGTAGTCAGGGCGGCGATGAAGGCGGTAGTCAGGGCGGCGGTGAAGGCGGCAGTCAGGGCGGCGGTGAAGGCGGCAGTCAGGGCGGCGGTGAAGGCGGTAGTCAGGGCGGCGGTGAAGGCGGCAGTCAGGGCGGCGATGAAGGCGGCAGTCAGGGCGGCGATGAAGGCGGTAGTCAGGGCGGCAACGATTTACAGCAAAAAATCAGCTATTTTCGTAACAACAAAGAATATAACGGTAGCAATTTCGGCGGTGCCGGCTTGACCTCTGTCAATTATATGGATGCTATTAACGCAGCGGCGGCATATGCCAAGTTTACTGATACCAATGGCAATTTAACTTCTCCATTACAATCAATCACTGCAGGGGTTGTTGATACCGGTGTCTGGGCTAATCATGCAGAATTTATGCAAAACGAAACAAGTAAAGTTAGTGGCTATAATTATGATTATGGTCCGTGCCGTAATGATGACTATACAAATTGTTGGCGTATTATTAAGGTAAAAAAATTGTTTTCAACCAAATATCAGCTTGTTTTGAGCCATTCCCAAAATAGTGGTGATGTATATAACAGCGATATGAGTAGTGATGACATTGATAATTTCAATGCATGGGCGTTATCATATCCTGATGATTATGATTGGGATGAAAATAAGACCAATGTTGCGCCAAATCCCTATATTGTTGACGGACAAACTAATAGCACCAATATGCACGGCACACACGTATCAGCCCTGATTGCCGGTAATAAAAATGATACCGGTATGATGGGCGTGGCTTATGCTAATGCTTCTATTAAAGCTGTTCGCTGGGATTATAAATCCAGTATTGAAGAACCTATAAAATATTTGCTCAGTGATACCGACAACCCAGCTAAAATTATCAATTTAAGTATGGGCATTTCTTCAACCAATGCTTCTTATGATGCCAACAGCATAACCAAAATTAGCGAGATAAACAGCGGCTTTGTTAATGCCATGCGCGCTGTACTTAATAAAAACAGTGTCACAAATGGTGGTTATATTGATGGTGTTATTGTGGTTAAAGCTGCCGGCAACAATAATCAAAACAACCACCCAGATGTGCAAGCAGGAATTAAAAAGTTTAATGAATTTAAAGACTTACAAATGTTAGTGGTGACAGCTGTTGATGTAACACTCAACAGTAGTGGTCAAGTTACCAACTATACTTTGTCGTCTTTTGCCAATAAATGCGGCATCACCGGTACTTTAGGCTATTGTATCGCCGCACCGGGGGGCAATTATACAAATGAATTTTCCAATGTTATATACAGCGCCGGACAACCAGATGTTAACGGCGGCTATTATGCCACTGTCGGAACTTCGCAAGCGGCACCGATTGTCTCCGGCAGTTTAGCCTTTTTACTCGGCGCTTACCCATATATGTCGGCTGAGGAAGTAATTGACTTGGTTAAAAAAACTGCCAATCAATCGGCTTCCGATTACTCAGTTGAAAGATACGGTGCCGGTTTACTTGACTTGGGTGCCGCGGTGAATACCTATGTTGCGCCAAGTAATGCGGTCGGCTTGGCTTCATATAGCGGCAACAACATCAATAGCGGCCTGATTAACTTGAGCGGTGCTGCCCTCAATATTCCGGCCTCATTGCAAGATTCTCTGATGAATGCAATGCCTGCCAGTATTACGGTATTTGACCGCTATAATCGCCCGTTTGCCATCAGTACCGCGCGTTTCATTCATAATACACACGGCGGCTATAAAGCCTTAAAAGATGATGTAGCAAACATTGCACGCCCAAATCAAGTAACAACGACACAAAAAGGAAATTTCACCTTTGCGATGGCGCCAAGCAGCTTAAGGGCACAAGAAAATGGCATGGGACTGATGTCGGTTGAATATCGTAGCGGCAAACACCGCAGTGGTTTTTATTTTAGTGAAAATACGGCATATAAAACCACACAAGCCCGTGCACACGAACTGAACAACCCGTTTATGGCATTCAGTAATGCCTATGGTGTGCATCATAGTTATGACTTTAGCCATCGTACTGCTTTGCGTTTTGAAGCTGTTACCGGTCGCAACAACTTATATGACGGCGATAAAGACTTTAGCGATAATGGTTTTTACAAACAGGCTTATGCGGTTAATATGGCTTTAGATATCCATAAAAGTAAAAGATATACCCTCTCCTTTTCTTCCGGTTTGTTATATGAAGATGAAGCAATGCTTGGTTTAAACGGCGATGGTGCTTTTGCCATGCGTGGCGGAAATACTTATATGACCGGTATTACCGCTTCATGGCAGCCAACTCAACGCCTTACTTTAAGCGGTAGTTATTATCGCGGTTGGACGGAACCTCAAACCTTTGCCTCTAATATTATTCGCACATCAAAATTGGAAAGCAGTAGTTTTGCTCTTGAAGCCGACTATCAAAGTGATCAAACGACACACTATGGTTTGCGTTTATCTTCACCATTACGTGTGGAAAAAGGAAGCTTAAAAGTTGATGTTGCCAGCGGTCGTGATAATTATTCTGATACTGTATATCGCCAAACTTATGCAACTTCTTTAAAACCGCATAAGCGTGAATATAAATTGGCGGCATATTGGTATAAAAATTTAACAGATGATGTAAGTTTGCGTACGGAAACCGGAGTCCGTATTCATCCGGAACATAAGGCAGGCTCTAATGACTATCGTATGCTGCTTGGATTAAGTTGGAGTTTAAATTAAAAAACGGCAGGAAGATGAAAATATGAAAGATAATTTGTGGCGCGGTAAACGTTTTATACCGCTACTGGTAACGCAGTTTTTCGGCGCGTTCAATGACAATTTGTTTAAAAATACATTGATGACCTTCATCGCTTATAAAATGGTTGCCGATACACAAACAATTAGTCTTTATGCCAATCTGGTTGCCGGTGTATTTATTTTACCGTATTTTCTGTTTTCGGCTTTAGCAGGTCTATTAGCTGATAAATACAGCCGCAATCAAATGGTACGTTGGCTTAAAGTAACCGAACTGTTGCTCATGCTGGCTGCCGGTGGTGTTTTTTATTTACAAAATCCGCCATTGCTGATTTTTATTTTGTTCTTAATGGGCTTGCAATCGACATTCTTCGGACCGATAAAATATGCTTTATTACCCCAACTTTTGCGGAGTGACGAACTCATTGCCGGCAATGCCGCAGTTGAAGGTAGCACTTATATTTCTATCATTTTAGGTTCGGTTTTAGGAACCTTATTACCGGTTTCTGCGAGCATCTTCCTACTTTTACTTTGTGCCCTCATCGGTATCGCCGCAAGTTGGCAAATACCCCACTGTTCAGGATTACAACCAAATTTAAAGTTAAGTTTTAATTTATTTAAACAAATTATTGATAATATGAAATTAATACGTTCTCATATTATTGTTTTTCGTTGTATTATCGGGGCGACTTGGTTTTGGATTTTAGGCGCTTTTTTCTTAACTCAATTATTCCCACTATGTAGTAAGGTTTTCAATGCCGACAAAGAAGTTGTCACCTTGTTTTTAGTCTTATTTTCGGTCGGTGTCGGCGCCGGTGCGGCATTTTGCAACAAATTACTTAAAGGCGAAGTTTCAATTGTATATGTACCACTCAGCGCTGTTGGTTTAAGTGTTTGTGCTTTTTGTATTTGGTTATTATCCAATGGTTTCGGAACTGCCGAACAACCAATTAGCCTCTTGCAATTTATAATGCGGCCGCGTGGCTTCACTCTTTCTATCTTTTTATTTGCCTTTGCTTTTATGGGAGGACTTTATGTCGTGCCTTTGAATGCTTTAATGCAAAAAAAAGCTCCGAAGAAGAATGTGGCCTCGGTTATTGCCGGTAACAACATCGTCAATTCGCTCGGTATGGTCGGCATATCGATTTTTGCCGCTGTGCTTATCGGGCTTGGCTTTCAAATTACCGACTTATTTTTGTTTATATCTGTAATTAGCGCCGGTGTAGCTTTTTATATTTGTAAATTGCTCCCCGATGCTTTGGTGCGTTCAATTTTTTGCGCGTTTCTAGATATCTTTTTCAGAGTTAAAGTCGAAGGTTTACAAAATTTGCGACAAGCCGGTTCTAAAGCGCTGATTATTGCCAACCATGTCTCACTTTTAGATGGTATCTTAATTGCCGCCTATTTACCGCGCAAAATTACTTTTGCCATTGACAGCGGTTGGGGCAGTAAATGGTATGTTAAAATGTTCAGCGGATTGGTAGATTTTTATCCGCTTAATCCCACCAATCCACTCGCTATTCGCTCTTTGATCGATGTCGTTAACCAAGGTAAAACCGTGATGATTTTTCCGGAAGGACGCATCAGTGTAACCGGTTCATTGATGAAAATATATGAGGGAGCCGGTGTGGTGGCGGCAAAAACCGGAGCAAAATTGTTGCCTTTACGTATTGATGGTGCTCAATATTCTAAGTTTTCCTATCTCGGTGATTTAATTAAGACCCGCGTTTTTCCGCAAATTAAACTATATATCCAACCGGCTTGTGTCATTGATTTGCCAGAAAATTTAAGCAATCGCGAACGGCGGCGGCAAACCACGCTCATATTGCATGATATTATGGCCAATATGATTTATGATACCACCGCTAAAAATAAGCCGCTGTTCAATGCCTTGTTGCAAGCGGAAAAAATATACGGTAAACATCATCAAATTGCGCTGGATATTGCAAAAATTACCTTAGATTACGGGCAATTTCTGCTTAAAAGCTATGTCTTGAGTGTCGTCTGTAAAAAACTTTTTGCTAAACAGGAAAAAATCGGTTTATTACTGCCGAACAGTTTAGCCGGAGCAATCAGTTTTTTTGCTTTACAAGCTGCGGCCAAAATTCCGGTAATGCTGAACTTTTCTTTGGGTGAAAAACAATTTGCTTCCTGCCTGCAAACGGTTGAACTGAAATTTGTAATTACCGCGCATCAATTTATCGAGCAAGGAAATTTACAACATCTGGAAACAATCGTACAAAATTGCGGTGCCAAGTTAATATATTTGGAAGATTTAGCGCCGCAAATCAGCTTACTGACCAAAATTAAAGGGCTCAAAAAATACTGGTTGCGCCAACCGGTGGTTACCAATGCCGATAAACCCGCCGTGGTTTTATTTACATCAGGCTCCGAAGGTTTACCGAAAGCAGTGTTGTTATCGCACAAAAATTTGCTCGCCAACGCTTTGCAAATTCATTTAGCTGTGCCGTTTCATGCGCGCGATGTTTTATTAAATGCTCTCCCGATGTTTCATTCGTTTGGATTAACTGTCGGCACGATTTTACCATTGTTAAACGGTGCTAAAACTTATTTCTATCCGTCACCGCTACATTACCGCATTATTCCGGAAGTGGCCTATGATATTCAGGCAACAGCCATTCTCGGCACCGATACTTTCCTTTACGGTTATGGCCGTATGGCCAATCCTTATGACTTTTTCCCTATTCGCTTTGCAGTAGTCGGCGGTGAGAAATTGAAAGCGCGTACGGCTGAATTGTGGATGCAAAAATTCGGTGTCCGTATCTTTGAAGGTTATGGTACAACCGAAACATCACCGGTATTGGCGGTTAACACACCGATGTTTTATAAGCCTGATACGGTTGGCCGCTTGCTACCGCGTGTGCAATATAAATTACATACTTTAAAGAATGTAAAAGATGCTGGACAACTGCTGGTTAAGGGCGATAATATCATGCTTGGCTATATTTTACATACTGAACCGAATGTATTGCAAAGATGCGACGAGTGGTATGATACAGGCGATATTGTAGCCATTGATGCAGATGGTTTTTTAAGCATCAAGGGACGTCTCAAACGCTTTGCTAAAATCGGCGGTGAAATGATCTCACTTACGGCTATCGAACAACTTTTAGATAATCTATATCCTGAAGCTAAACAAGGTATTATTGCCGTGGCTGATGAGAAAAAAGGCGAAAAGTTGATTTTGATTACTTCGGCTGCCACAGCGGACATAGCGGAAATAAAGCAGTATTTTAAAGCGCAAGGCATGAGTGAACTCTGGGTGCCTAAAGAAGTGATTTATACCCCTACCCCACCGCTTTTAGGTTCGGGTAAATTTGATTATTTAACGGCGCAAGAAAATTATGAAAATAAAGGATAATATATGAAAAAAGAAAATTTCTCCTCGACCTGGGGATTTATTTTAACTGCGGCCGGCTCTGCTATTGGCTTGGGTAATATTTGGCGTTTTCCGTATTTATGTGGTCAATATGGTGGCTTGAGCTTTATTTTGGTGTATCTGCTTATTTTGCTTTTTATCTGTAATCCGCTGATGGTTTCGGAAATTGCCATCGGTCGCACTTCGAAAAGTAACTGCGTGGATGCTTACCAAGTCATCGGATCTTCAATCGGTCTAAAATATCCCAAAATTTGGTCATTTTTCGGCGGTTGGTTTGCCGTTTTTGGGGTTATGCTTTGTTTATCGTTTTATTTTTTGGTTGCCAGCTGGGTATTATATTACTTCTTGGAAGCAGTTAGCGGCAAACTGATGTTAATTGAGCAAGGTAATTTGGAAGCGGAATTTACCCAATTAACTAAAAGTTTTTCGATTCAATTCAGTTGCGGTTTAATTTTTCTTTTTATCACAACCCTCATCGTCATTGCCGGTGTTAAAAAAGGTATTGAGCGAACCGGACTTTATTTGATGCCGATTCTATTTATTATTTTTATTTTGCTCAGCATTCGTGCCCTCACCTTAGACGGCGCACAAAAAGGCATCAACTTTTTACTGACCATTGAACCGCAATATTTAGGCTTCACCGATGATGGTTTTCGTTTTCAGCCACTCGTTGAAACTTTTACCGCCGCTTTGGGACAAGCCTTTATATCGCTATCCTTAGGCTTTGGCATTTTATTGGTTTACGGCTCTTATTTTTCACCTAAAGAAAATTTATTCAAAGCCGTACGACATATTGAATTTTTTGATACTTTGGCAGCCCTCTTAAGTGTGGTCATCATCATTCCCGCCATTTTTGCCGCCGGCTTATCAACAACCTCCGGCCCCGGTTTAACCTTTATCAGCCTGCCGCACGTCTTTCAAAATCTCTCCGGCGGTCACTTTTGGGCTTTGACTTTTTACCTGTTGCTCATTTTAGCTACTGTTACCTCAACAATCTCGATTTTTGAAATGTTGGTAAACTTATTGATTGATAAATTCAAATTTAAACGCTTTAATGCCGCCTTAACCGTGATGTTCATTGCCGGCATTGGTTTCACC
>ONQU01000027.1 GCA_900320035.1 uncultured Rhodospirillaceae bacterium
ATTTTATCATCTATCTTGTCATTACCATCAAAAGCGCGTTTACCGATAATCGGATTCTCGACGACATTAACCTTTAATGTATTTCCCGTGGTATCAAAGTTAATATCACTGAACAATCCGGTTTCATACAAATTTTGAAAAGCTGCATCTAAAGCATCTTGCGAAACATTGCTGTTTTGTTGCAAGTTTAAGTAGGATAGCACCGTGGCTTTTTCAACCCTTTGTAATCCACTGACTTCGATGTCTTTAACGTACAAACCTTGAGCGTTTGCCTGTAAAGCCACGAAGCTTGATAATATACCAACATATAATAGTTTTTTCATGTTTTATTCCTCATATTAGTCAAACCAACGACTGATTAAATGCACAACATCGTTCCATGTTGCTAAGACCATAATGGCCAAAATAATAATAATGCCTAACTTAAAGATAAAATCCTTAACTTTAGTGTTTAAATCACGACCGGTTAACATTTCGATAAAAAATATAATAAAATTTCCACCATCGAGAACCGGTATTGGCAAAAGGTTTATTAAACCCAAGTTTACCGAAAGTAATGCCATAAAATAGATAAAACTGATAAGTCCGCCTTTTTTGCTGATGTCACCGGACATCTCGGCAATGCGGATAATACCTCCGACTTCTTTACCGCCGCGTTGACCGGTAACCATTTGTCCAACCGCGCGTAAAGTATTGGCGGTTAAGTCGTATGCTTCCTTAAAGCCGGCTTTAAGTGCGGCACCGGCAGACATATTGGTTTCGGCAAAAGTAACTTCCTGCGCGGAAATAATGCCGAGCATGCGGCGTTTGATTTTTTCTCCGTTTTCCGGCGCATAGGCGGTTTCACGTAAGACGACATTCAAGGTTAACGGTCGGCGTATTTTTATTTCCGTCGCATCTGCCGGCAATTCACTTAACGAAGAAATTTCTTTACCATCTGCACTCACTAATACATCATTAGCTTGCAATAAATTGATTTCTTGGCCTTTCAAGGTTAGCGGGCGCTCAATATCCACCGTAATCTCATCTTTATCGGCCAGCATAACTTCATTGCTGATTTGGTTGAAATCATTTGTTTCATTACCATTCACACGTTTGATAATATCGCCAATGGTAATACCTGCTTCGGCGGCAGCGCCGTTTTCCACCAATCCGCCAACCACGGAAGGGAAAACCATGCGGCCGAAATTGTAAAACAGGCCGATGAAAATCAGAATGGCGAACAGATAATTGAATAGAGGTCCTGCCGCCACAATCGCTAATTTTTTCCACGGTTTTTGCAGTTGAAAAGCTCCCGTTTGTGCTTCTTTTGATAAAGAAGATATATCAGTCGAGGTGGAAGAAGATGCATCACCATCACCTAAAAATTGGCAATAGCCGCCAAGCGGAATGGCTGAAATTTTCCACTTAGTGCCGTGTTTATCTTTACGGCTCCATAATTCTTTACCAAAGCCAATAGAAAAATCTGTTACCGTCACACCCAGCCAACGTGCAATTATAAAATGTCCAAACTCATGCACAAAAACCAAAATTCCCAGAAGCACCAAAAATGGTACGATATAATATATTATGTTCAACAATGTTTCCATTTTATGTATAACCCTCTCTTATAATAAATACATGAAGAACATATATACAAATGGGGCGGCAAAAATCAATCCGTCCACTCGGTCAAAAACACCGCCGTGTCCCGGAATTAATTTTGATGAATCTTTAACCCCAACGTGCCGCTTGATAGCTGATTCGATTAAATCGCCGATTTGTGCCAAGACGGCAATTATTGCTGCACAAATGGCATAAAACAACTGACTGTTGACGGTCCATTCATGATGGAAATCTAACGGCTTATAAGAAAAAGAAATGTAGCGGAATTTGCTGAAATCGTAGAAAGGCATATCCATCATTTCAACGCAGATATACATAAATATAATGCTTACCGAAACAGCCAGCAAAACACCGCCGATTAAACCAGACCAAGTCTTATTCGGGCTGATTGTCGGCGCCAATTTCGGACCGCGCAAATTACACCCGACAACCAAGCCGCCGATGTCCATGCTCCAGACAGTTAGGAAAAACCACATCACCATCATAAAGCTATAATTGTAACGTGGGTCAAAACTACCCTCACTCGGATCAAATAATAAGTACATCCATACCAATGAGCTGATACCAATTGAAATATACGATACACCAAGAGTCAATAATTTACGATATTTTTCATCATAAGCGATGAACCATACAAAGAAGGAAACAATGGTTATCATCGGCATCGCTAAATCAGAATTCCAAATAGAAACCGCTAAACTGATCATATAGGCCGTTACATAATATGACGCTGTTTCAGGCTTCGAGAGCATCGATGCCCATTCCCACGCCAACAAACCGCCAACAACAACCGCCAGAGTCTCAATAAACGGGCTACCCAAATATAAAGCCTCCAGAGCAATCGGAATCATCACAATTGCCGCCAATATGCGTTTGGTAATTGCGCCAAATTTACGACTTACCATATCTTCTCTCCCTTGTTTGATAATTTTCAATTATGTTAATCAATTCTTCTTTTGTAAAATCCGGCCACAGTGTCGGTGAAAAATAAAGTTCGGTATAAGCCAGTTGCCACGGCAAGTAATTGCTGATACGCATTTCGCCGCTGGTCCGAATCAGTAAATCCGGATCAGGTATATCCGCGGTATATAGTGCGTTGGCAAATGTTTTTTCATCAATATCCTGCGGATTTAGTTGACCTTGTTGCACTTTCTTAGCTAAATTTCGGGCTGCCGCAGTAATTTCCTGCCGCCCGCCGTAACTGAGCGCCACGCATAAGGTTACATCGCTGTTGGCTGCTGTTTGTTCTTCTATTTCAGCCATCTTTGTCACAATATCATCGGCCAACATATCACGCTCGCCAATAAAAATAATGCGCGCATTATTTTCTTGCAGTTCTTTGAAACCGCGGGTCAGATATTGACGCAATAAATCCATTAACCCCGCCACTTCACTCGGTTCACGTTGCCAATTTTCGGTTGAAAAAGCATAGACGGTTATATATTTAACGCCCAGTTCTTTTGCTGCTTTAGCAATTTCTACCAGCGTTTCCGCGCCTTTTTTATGACCGGCGGTAATCGGCAAACCGTGCTTTTTAGCCCAACGCCGGTTGCCGTCCATAATAAATGCAATGTGTTTTAATACTGCCGTCACTTTAATTTATTCCTTATACCTGCATAATATCTTTTTCTGTAGCGGCATATAAATCATCGGCTTTTTTGATTGCCTCGTCGGTCCACTTTTGAATGTCATTATTATAACGCTTTTCTTCATCCTCGGAAATTAGAGCATCTTTTTTCATTTTTTTAACCTCGTCCATCGCATCGCGACGAATATTACGAATGGCGATTTTGCCTTGTTCGGCATATTTACCGGCAATTTTAACCAGCTCTTTGCGTCGTTCTTCACTGAGTGGTGGAATTGGAATACGAATGGTTTGACCGTCATTCATCGGATTTAAGCCCAAATCGCTTTCCCGCAAGGCTTTTTCAACCCCTTTTAACAAATTCTTATCCCAAACGCTGACTGATAAGGTACGCGCATCCGGCACTCCAATCGTGCCGATTTGATTGAGCGGTGACATTGTACCGTAAGCATCAACCATTATACCATCCAATAAACTGGCATGGGCGCGACCGGCGCGCAAGCCGCTCAAATCATTTTTTATGGTATCTAAAGTTTTTTCCATACGTTCGTTGGTATCTGTTTTAAGTTGATTGTAATCCATGTTTTCCTCTTTTCATTCAATAATTGTGTTTTTAATTTCACCGCATACGGCTTTTACCAGTGCATCAGGCTCTTTTAGCGCAAAAATCATAATCGGCAGCTTATTATCTGCCGCCATTGAAATTGCCGCCATATCCATCACATTTAAATGCTTAGCTAAAACATCAGCATAGGTGATATGTTCATAACGTTCAGCCGTCGGATTGGTGCGCGGATCGGCGGAATATACGCCATCAACTTGTGTTGCTTTCATTAGCACATCGCAGTGCATTTCTATGGCGCGCAGTGCTGCACCGGTATCGGTGGTAAAATAAGGACTACCGGTACCGCCGGCAAAAATAGTCACTGAACCTTGTTCTAAATTATGTAAGGCTTTTTCAAAGTGATAGGTTTCACAGGCCTGAGGTACGGCAAAGCCGGAATATATTTCGGCGCTGACGCCGGATTTTAACAGAGCGGCTTTCAGAGCCAAGGCATTCATAACGGTTGCCAACATTCCTACTTGGTCGGCAACACTGCGATCCATATCAGCGGTAGCATTCTTAGCCCCGCGGAAAAAATTACCGCCGCCGACCACTAAGCAAACCTCAACACCCAGAGCCACCACACGAGCAATTTGTGTAACCAATGATCTGACAACATCGGTATCAATACCCGTTTTGCTTTCACCGGCAAGCCCTTCGCCGGAAAGTTTCAGCAAAATTCTTTTGAATTTAGGTGTCATTATTTTCCCTTTTTTCCTAAAAAATCTATCTGTATGTTAGTCATTTTATTTGCTTTGTCATTAACATTTTTCACGTTTTCAGCAGAATAATTTTTAAAGTGTTAAATTTAGGTTGAAATTTTTTGCAAATTTGCCTACAAATATAGATAATTTAGTTAGGAGGATGCAAAAATGACGATTTTATTAATTTGTGCTTTAGGCGGTTATTTGGCCGGTTCAATTCCGTTCGGGTTGGTTTTATGCTATCTTTTCGGCTACGGTGATATTCGTAAAATCGGTTCCGGTAATATCGGTGCGACCAATGTTTTGCGTACCGGCAACAAATGGCTTGCGTTATTAACCGTTATTTTAGACGCTTTGAAAGCCGGTTTGGCAGCCTATGTTGCTTATAAAGTTGTGCCGACAACGCCGATTATATCATTTCTCGGAATTCCTGCACCGCTCAATGTGGTGGCTTCACTGGTTGCCGGTACTTGCGGTGTTTTGGGACATAATTTTCCGATTTGGCTTAAATTTAAGGGCGGTAAAGGCGTGGCTTCGGCGTTTGGCTTCATTTTGCTAACGCAACCGTTGGTGGCAATGGTTGCTTTCGGTATTTGGCTTTTAATGGCTTTCACTTTCCGCTATTCTTCACTTTCAGCCTTAACGGCGGCCGCCGCAATGCCGGTTATCGCTTATTTTATGTGTCCGCCGATATACGCCATTTTTTACAGCGCTTTAGCGTTGCTGGTTATTGTGCGGCACCATGCCAATATTGCGCGTTTGCTTAAAGGACAAGAAAGCAAAATAAGCTTTAAGAAAAAGGCTTAAATTGTCATGTCCGAGTTGATAGAGATATTGCAAATTATCAATACCGACGGCATCGGACCGGTGACATTTTATAATGCGCTCAATAAAGGCGGCAGTGTGGCGGCGGCTATGGAAATTGTTGCCGCTAAAAAAGCACTTTGCAATCGCTCTAAAGCCGAAGATATGGTTGCACAGGCGCAAAAAATAGGCGCCACCATTATATCGTTTCAAGACGCTCTTTATCCGGAAGCCATAAGGCAACTGAATGACGCGCCGCCGGTATTGTATGCTCTCGGTAATATTGATTTGCTGAAACATCCGGTGGCGGTGGCCATTGTCGGTGCACGCAATGCTTCTATTGCCGGTCGCAAAATGGCCTCGCGCATCGCTTATGATTTAACCGAACGTGACGTTTTGGTTGTTTCCGGTATGGCGCGCGGTATTGACAGTGCGGCGCACAAAGGGGCATTATACGCCAAAAATCGCCACGGTCCGACGATTGCCGTTTTAGGCACCGGACTTGATGAAATTTATCCACCGGAAAATGCCGACATATATCATCAAATTGCCACACAAGGTTTGTTGCTTTCGGAATTTCCGCTCGGCACGGCGGCGCAAATGTCTAATTTTCCGCGCCGTAACCGTCTGATTGCCGCTTTAAGTGCCGGCACTTTGGTGGTTGAAGCCTCAATGCATTCGGGATCGTTGATTACCGCTAAGCAAGCGGCCGAACAAGGCAAAGAAGTTTTTGCTGTGCCCGGTTCGCCAATTGAGAGTCGAGCTGCCGGTCCGAATTATTTGATTAAACAGGGCGCCTTGTTAACAGAAAACGCTGATGATATACTTAATGTATTAAGTATAACGCAAAACCGGCAAATAAAAAATTATCAACTGGAGCTGATAGGTCTTGACAAACCGCAAAATAAGGCAAATATTGCAGAGCAGAAAAATACCGCCATGCCGGCGGTAACGTCGCCGACACCATTGTTGGAGCTCATCAGCTACGAAGGCGTGGATATTGATGAGTTGTTGCGTAACAGCGGCTTAGCACAGGCTGATTTCTTTATGCAAATTTTGGATTTGGAATTCAGTGGTAAAATTGAGCGGCAGGCCGGTAACAAGGTGGCGCGGATAAAATAGGGAAGAAAAAAATGAAATTAGTGGTCGTGGAATCACCGGCAAAAGCCAAAACAATCAATAAATATCTAGGTCCTGATTATAAAGTGCTCGCCAGTTATGGGCACATTCGCGATTTACCGAGCAAAGACGGTTCGGTTGATCCGGCACGCGATTTTGCTATGGAGTGGGAATTCAGCGGTGCCGGTCGTAAACATTTAAATGATATTATAACTGCCCTCAAAGATTGTGATACGCTCATTCTCGCCTCCGACCCGGATAGAGAGGGAGAAGCAATTGCGTGGCATATTTTAGAAGAATTAAAAGATAAAAAGAAACTTGACGGTAAAAAAATAGAACGCGTGGTGTTTCATGAAATCACTAAATCGGCCGTGAAAGAAGGAATAGAAAACCCGCGGCAAATTGACCAAGATTTGGTTTCCGCCTACATGGCGCGTCGTGCTTTAGACTATTTGGTTGGTTTTACGCTGTCGCCGGTTTTGTGGCGCAAGTTGCCGGGGTCTAAGTCGGCCGGTCGGGTGCAGTCGGTGGCGTTGCGCTTAATTTGTGAGCGTGAAACTGAAATTGAAAAGTTCAAACCGGAAGAATATTGGACTATTGATGTCGATTTAATCACCGCCCATCAGGCGCAAATGACCACGCATTTGATTAATTTAGACGGCAAGAAACTGGCTAAATTTACACTTAATAGCGAAGAAAAAGCCTTAGCGGCCAAAGCTAAAATTGAAGCTGAAGAATTTCATATTGCGGACGTTGAGCGCAAAAAAGCCAGTCGCTATCCGGCGCCACCGTTTACCACCTCAACTTTGCAACAGGAAGCGTCGCGTAAACTGCGCTTTTCGGCAAAAAAGACCATGCAGGTGGCGCAAAAACTTTATGAAGACGGCTTGATAACCTACATGCGTACCGATGCCGTTAATCTTTCTAACGATGCCATTAAGGCTTGCCGTGAGGCTATTGCTAAATATTTCGGTGAGGCATATCTGCCGAAAACACCAAAGGAATATAAAAACAAAACCAAAAACGCGCAAGAAGCGCACGAAGCTATTCGTCCGTCCGATGTCTTAAATACACCGAAAAAGATGGAAACCAAGCTGGATAACGATGCTCATCGTTTGTATGAACTGATTTGGAAACGTACGGTTGCTTGCCAAATGAATCCGGCGATTTTGGATCGAGTGGTGGTAGATGCCGCCTCGCGTGATGATAAAATATTACTGCGTGCTACCGGTCAGGTCATTCAGTTTGACGGCTTTTTGAAACTCTATCAAGAAAGCAAAGATGATAATGACGAAGATGACGATAATATTATTTTACCGAACGTGGAAACCGGCGAAAATGTGACTAAAGGTGATATTAAACCGGTGCAACATTTTACCACGCCGCCGCCGCGCTTTACTGAAGCCAGTTTGGTGAAAAAGCTGGAAGAACTCGGCATCGGTCGTCCGTCAACCTATGCCAATATTATCGCCGTATTACAAGAGCGCAAATATGTGCGGGTAGAAAAAATGCGTTTCATTCCGGAAGATCGCGGTCGCATTGTGACGATTTTCTTGGAGAATTTCTTCAAAAAATATGTGGAATATGACTTTACGGCACAGTTGGAAGAATATTTGGACGATATTTCAGCCGGTCAAATGGAATGGAAAAAGTTGTTAAGCGGTTTTTGGGCAAAATTTATCAAAACGGTGGAAGAGGTACAGCCGCTGCAAGTTGCTGAGGTTATTGACTGCATTGATGCTGCACTGTCGGCACATTTGTTCCCGCCGCGTGAAGATGGCTCTGATCCGCGCAGTTGTCCGGTTTGCGGTCAAGGGCGCTTAAGCATTAAATTTGGGCGTTTTGGCGCTTTCATCGGGTGTTCGAATTATCCGACCTGTAATTATACTCAGCCGTTGACCGATGCTAAAGAGGAAGAACAGGAAGCCGCCGATAAGCAAGCGGCACGGGTGCAAAATAATGAAGATAAGATATTGGGGCAGATGAATGGTGCCAATATTTACCTTAAAAAAGGTCCGTACGGACACTATGTACAGCTTGGCGAAGATGCTACGGCGACCACTGAAAAACCGAAGCGTTGTTCGTTGCCAAAATTTGTAAAGCCGGAGGAGTTGACGCTTGAACAGGCACAGATGTTGCTTAATTTGCCACGTATTTTAGAAAATGGCATTGAGGTTAATATCGGTAAATTCGGCCAATATTTAAAACAAGGCGGTAAAACCCGATCTTTGACCGGTGCGGATAATATTTTTAACGTTACTGCCGAGCGTGCGGCTGAGTTGCTGCAAAATGTGGCGGCAAAGGCTGAACCGAAACTCTTGGGTAAAAACCCGACAACCGGCGAAGATATTTATTTAAGCAAAGGCAAATATGGTATGTATCTCAAATGCGGTAAAAATAATTATGCTATTCCAAAGGGTTATGCGCCGAGTAATTTAACTGAAGCAGAAGCTATTGCTATTATCAAAGCAAAAAAATAGACAATATTTTGCAAAAATTGCTTGCAAAATGGCAATGATGTGTATATACCAATGGCAATGTAACGAATTTTGAGGTTTTAAATGAGTAAAGAAGAACTTTTGGAATTAACCGGTGAAGTGATTGAAAAATTGCCGAACGCTATGTTTCGGGTGCGTTTAGAAAACGGGGTGGAAATTTTAGCGCATACCGCCGGTAAAATGCGTAAGTTTCGCATTCGCGTGATGGTGGGCGATAAGGTAGATATTGAGATGACACCTTATGATTTAACCAAAGGTCGCATTACTTTCCGCCATAAAGATTAAGGTTAATGAAAAAAAACAAAAAAGGAAGCTTTTTCGGCTTCCTTTTTTGTTTACCTAGAACGAGGCAAGACATTCTTTAATTTTGGTTCGTTCTTCGGCAGAAATTTCTAGGTTTGGAAAATCAATGTCATATTTTTCCAAACACTCCAAAAACTCCAGCCTTTCAGCTTCCGGCAGTTCGGCAATCATCGTGCTCAAATCTGCATCAGCATGAAAGAGGATAATGAGAATATCGGCAAAACGGCGTTTGAAAATTTCCTGTTCAATCAGGATTGATTGTTTTTCGATAAAATCTCTTTTATCGGCAGAAATTTTAATTTTCTCTAAAAAATAGAGAGTTCCCAGCAGTTCGCCTAAATCTCGGTTGTTCATCTGTGCCGGTGCTTGCAATTGCAAAGCCTGTTTTACGGCATTAAAAACTAAATCGTACACCATAAAATATATGTTTAATAATAAAAAAATCGGCTTTCAAAGTATCATGTTTGACACAAATGTCAAGCGGTTTTAATTCCGCTTATTTAAGATAATCAGGGTGCAAATTCTAAGTTTTAGATGCAAGGAAAAACAAAAAAACACCCAAGCTGTGAGCGGTTGGGTGTTTTTTACTTTATTGATGTGACGGGCAATGTTTTATATATTGCGCGTAGAGATCAGGATGTTCTGTTGCTAAAATTTCCGCTAAATCCGGAAACATGTGGTGCTGTTGGCCGATGTAAAGGCGCAAATCAGCTTCATATTCCGATTCCAAGAGCATCACTTCCGCCTCACGACTGTGAAACTCGTAAAGCGATATGTAGAGCCGTCGCAAATAGGCCATGCCGATCTGGTTGAAAAATAACACCTCGTTGCCAGCATCAGCCAAACAGCCGCGCTTGATATATTGCTTGAGGTAAGGTCGATATTTAACGGCAAACAGCTTTTTTTCACACTCGGAAGTTAGTGACCAGTGCGTTACAAAAAAGGTAAGCAGTTCTGAATTACCCAGTTCAAACAGAGTCGGTTGGTTGACCTCTCTGAGAGAGTGATATTGCAAATATTGCAACAAAACCGATCGAAACTTTGGCTTAAGCAACAACGATTCACTTTCTGGTGTGACCGTATAACGTGCATCAGCCAAAAGTTGCAACAACTCGTTACGTTTTGACGCGGTTTGATACAAACGGACGTCAATCTCCTGATATATTTGTTCCATATATGTAAATAATTAAAAAAATCACACTATTATAACACCGTGACATCATTGTCGTCAACTTATTTTTATTGATGACTTTTCATTTTTTCCGGAATATAATTGTGTAGCTGGAGGGTAAGATGGTTGCGGCGGTTTGTATTCATAATGCGACGGTTTTCAATGGCTATACCATGATGCGCGATTGTGCGGTTTTGGTGCGGCAAAATAAAATTGTTGATGTGTTTAACGAGGAACGTTTGGCACATAAAAATTTTCGGGCGGATACGTTTTTTATTGACGCTAAGGGGGCTTATTTAGCTCCCGGCTTTATTGATACGCATATTCACGGTTTTGCCGGCTATGGTACGGAAGATTGTCAGCCTGAGTCTATTTTAGAAATGTCGGCAGCCTTATTGAAATATGGCACAACCTCATTTATTCCGACGCTCTATTCCGCACCGCGCCAACAGATGTTAGCTGCGATTAAAGCCGTTGTTAAGGCTATGGGGCATGAAAAAGGTGCGCGCATTTTAGGGATTCATCTTGAGGGACCGTTTATTTCGCCGCAACGTTTGGGCGCGCAAACAGCCGATTCGCTCAGTCCCGTAGATTTAAATTTGATGGAAGAATTGTGGAATGCATCTGAGGGGCATATCATCAATATGACGGTGGCACCGGAGCTTAAAAATATGCGCGAGTTGGCACTCTATTGTCTTTCGAAAGGGATTGTCTTGCAAGCCGGCCATACCAATGCCACCTATGAGCAAATGATTGAGGGCATGCAGGCACGCATTATGCATGTGACGCATTTATTTAACGCCATGAGCCGTATGCATCATCGCGATCCGGGGGCTGTGGGGGCGGTATTTATTCATCCGGAACTTTCGTGTGAAGTTATTGCCGACGGTATTCATATCAATCCGGAAATCATCAAGTTTTTACTTACCTGCAAATCGCTTGATAAAGTGGTGCTAGTTACCGATGCTCTCAAGCCGACAAAGCAAAAGAAAAAGCCGCTTATTGCCAATGGTGAGGAAGTTTATCTTGACCAGTGTTTTTACCGCAAAAGTGATGGTGCTATTGCCGGTTCGGCACTTTCCATGGTGGATAGTGTGCGCAATATTGTTTCTTACGGATTTCATTTAGAACAGGCGGTGCATATGGCCGCCACTAATCCGGCGCGCATTATGAAGCAAGACCATTTGGGGGTTATTGCTCCGGGCTATGATGCCGATTTGGTTTTACTCGATACAAAACTCAATGTACTCTATACGATTATACAGGGCAAAGTTTTTCATCAAGGGCGTGTGGTTAATTTTTAAGTTTGCAAAATTGGTGATTTTGCTGTGAAATGCAGCTGAGCTGAGCCATTTTGTGCCGAATTGATAAAAAGTGCTTGCAAAAAAAAATTTTTAGTGTATATATGACGCAGACATCGGGGCGTAGCTCAGCCTGGTAGAGCGCTTGGTTTGGGTCCAAGATGTCGCGTGTTCGAATCATGTCGCCCCGACCA
>ONQU01000032.1 GCA_900320035.1 uncultured Rhodospirillaceae bacterium
GGCGAAGTGATTTCGTTGGTGAAGTATTAAAACATCTGGTCATTAAATATTTTGTTGTCAGCTGATAGACAATGTCAAAAATAAGGTGGAACTTAAAAATGATGTTGTCAAGTTTGTTTTTTCGAGTTTGATGAAACTGTTCGTGTCACAAATTTTTTATTTTTTCAATTTGAAATTCACGCCATTTGTTATGAAATTCGGCGTTTTTAGGTAAAGTAGAAAAATTAGGCATATCTGTTGCCTTAAACTCAGAGAGAATTTGCCAAGCTTTTTTGCAACGTAGGCACGCCTGCTCATAGTGAGTTATTTCCTCGCTATTAGGAGCTTTGGCTCTACCAAGCATATCACAGCGACAAATTTGTATTAAACCATCAAGCAAAGTTTTATCGCGAAAATTGTGCGTTAATTGAGCGAGAAAATCGCGTAATTTTCCCGGTCGCATCAAAGGTACAGCATAAAAACGCATATGATAAAGTGCTGCCATGTCAGCCATTTGAGCGAATTTTTTAGGTATTTTCAGCCGTGCAGTAATTTGACGCACTAAACGATAACCATTGACATCATGTTTATAATGATGCGGTAGAATCTCCGATGGAGTTGCGCTTTTACCAACATCGTGCAACAGTAAAGCAAATTGAATTTCCGGCAACAAGTTATATCCCTGTTGCAGTACCAACATTGTATGGGCACCGCTATTACCTTCAGGGTGATATTCGGTAATTTCCGGAATTTGCCATAAGGCGTCAACTTCAGGCAATAGTTTTTGCAAAGCACCACACTCATGCATTGCGGATATAAATTTTGCGAATCGATTTGTCAGCAAGGCCTTATGAAATTCTTGCCAAATTCGCTCCGGACTTAGATATTGCAGCATATTATCATTAACCATTTGTTGTGCTAAAGCCATGGTTTCCGGTGCAATGGTAAAGTCAAGTTGCGCGGCAAAACGGCACATACGCAGAACTCGCAGAGGATCTTCAACAAAATGTTCGGTATTAATATGCCGTAAGATGCGATGGTCAATATCTTCTAAGCCTCCGAAAAAATCTTCGATTTTGTTCTTTTGGGTATTATAAACAAGAGCATTGCAGGTAAAATCGCGGCGTTCCAAATCTTCACGCAAAGTTACATTGGTATCAAAAATAAATCGGAAATCAGTATGTTTTGGGCCGGTTTTAATTTCTTTACGGGCTAAAGCGTATTCTTCTTTTGTTTTGGGGTGTAAAAAGACAGGAAACTGTTTACCAACACATAAATAGCCAAGTGCTTGCATTTCTTGTGGTGTGGAGCCGACAACCACATAGTCACGGTCATGGGGTTTTATTCCCAGAACCATATCGCGTATCGCACCGCCGACCATGTATATTTGCATATCAAACTCCGTTTATGCATAAAAAACACCATAAAACAGTATAGTAGAGATGCTTGGAAAGTCAATATAATAAAAAAACGCGGCTGAGTTACAACCGCGCCATAGCTTAAGAAAGCATCAATCAAATTCGGTTAAAATTTATACGTTAAACCGAATGAAAATACTTTAATTGAGCTTGAGTAGTCTGCTGTTACGCGAGCCCCGTCGTTTTTAGTGAGATCGCTATCCAAATGCGCTTTATGTGCTGAAATATAAGTAAAGCCTGCATCAAAGCTCAATTTTTCATTATATTGATAACCTAAACCGGCCGAATACCAAACACGATCGGAATCCGGAATACGTGGTGTGCGATGTTGTAAACGTACGGCACTTTGGTCATAAGCTAAACCCAAACGCAATTTCCATTGTTCATCGAGCATATAACTGGCACCGATAGCATAGAAATTGGTATCACGCCAATGTTCATGCACTTGCGAAATGTAATCGGCGTTCGGTTTATTATTGCCTTCGCGGCTGACAAACGTTAATTCCTTAAACGAACTCCAAAAGACACGTTGATACTCAGCCATTAACGCCAAACGTTCATTAACATCGTGATAAACACCGAGTGATAACATAGCCGGTGTGTTAAGTTTGGCACTGATATCTTGGTTTAAAAGTGCATCGACTATTGCCGAACCATATGCAGGCGGTAAATTACTGCCTGATGATTTCATTTCACCTTTAATTTTGTGTTTGATTTCACTGCGATAACCCACACCAATACGCGTTGCAGGTGTAAATTCATACATCATACCTAATTGGTAACCTAAATCTAAAGCATCACCATTGAGTGAAACACTTTTGGTTTGGGTTTGGCTGTTACTGCTCGTCAAATGAGCCCATACATACTGGATTTGTAAACCAGCACCTAGAGATAATTTATCGGTTGCTTTATAAGCCACCATTGGCGTAAATGTGGCAGTTTTAATATCGGAAGTTACACCATGATCGGCACCGGCCCAATCTTCATCATATTTCGTAATCATACCATACGGACTGTTACCGGCAAGTGCAATAAACAATTTATCATTAACTTGATGTGAAATGGTAAAATAAGGTGAAATTGCCGCATGCACCACATTTTGCACGTCTGCGTCACGTGTTCCATCTGCAAAACGCACATTCTTAGCGCTTGCTTTTGGCGCAATATATGTAGCACCACCAGAAAATTGAGTGCCTTTAACTCTTGTTAAGCCGGCCACATTATAATAAGCATAAGCGCCGTTTTCCGCTCCAGCCGTTGCACCGGCATAAGCATTTCCTTGAGCGGCAGCCGATTGTTCCCTTAAATGGAATCCGGCAGCCATGGCGGTCGAAGAGAGCAAAACTGTACCCAACGCCGCAAGTGTCATAACTTTTTTCATAAGTAACCCTTTTTATTGTTAGTCCTTGAATAAATTATTACGAAATAATCCATTCGCTAGACTGTATAATTTATATTATTGCTTTTGGCAATAACTTGTCACGATGTTGGGGATAAAATCGTATATATTTTTATAATCTTTTGTTTATCCATAACTTTTTGGCTTGTTGATTACTTGAGCGTTTTGCTTTACAAATTGTTAGCGTTACTTTAAATACTATATTATGTTTAACTGATGAGAGGATATACTCGTGAGCGATTTTACTAAGTTGTGTTTGAAAACAGTTTTAAAACTGTTGAAGACTAAGTGTGAATTTGAGTTTGACTTGAAAAAATTGCCGCAAAAAGCGGTTTATGTGGCTAATCACGTTTCTTATTTAGACCCTATTTTGCTTTATGCTTTTCTACCGGGAAGACCGGTTTTTGCATTGAACGGGCATTTATATCGTCGGCATTGGATTCGCTTTTTGATGAGCAAAGCAGATATTGTTCGATTTAATCCGATTGAACCAAGCGATATTAAGAAGTTAATTGCCAAAATAGATGAAGGTCGTCAGGTGGTTATTTTTGCTGAAGGGCGTATCACCGAAAATGGCGGTTTAATGAAAATCTATGAAGCACCTGGATTGGTAGCTGATAAATCTAAAGCACCGCTTATTCCAGTGTGGATTGATGGTCCGCAGTATGGCTATTTTTCTAAAACGAAAGGTCAACTGCCGCATCGTCCGTTGCCAAAGATGAAAATTAATGTCGGTAAACCGCGTAGCTTCAAACTTAAAGATGAATTACGTCGTCAACGTGATCACATCAGTAACGAGGTGTATATGATTTTGCGCGAAATGGGATTTAATTTGAATTATAATCCGAAAATTTCGCTTTTTGCTCAATTAATGAAGACTGCAAAGGTTTATTCACGCACAGGGTTTTTCTCTAAGCGACCACGAATTATTGAAGATATCAATCGCAAGCAAAAATCTTATAAAGATATTATTGTCGCCTCATTTGCTTTAGGACGGCGATTTAAAAAAATTACAGCACATCAAGAAAATGTTGGTGTATTGTTGCCGAATGCCATTGCCACGGTTTGCACGTTTTTTGGTTTATCAGCTTATGAACGCATACCGGTGATGCTTAATTTTTCAGTCGGTGCAAAAAATATGGTTTCAATGTGCCGTACGGCTCAAGTAAAAACCGTTATTACGTCCAAAACCTTTATTTTAAAAGGTAAGTTGGATACCTTGCTTGATGAAGTTAAAAATGCCGGTTGTAAAATTGTTTATTTAGAAGATATTGCTAAGAAAATGCCGCTGACAACAAAATTAGGAGCATTACTAAGCTATAAACTTAAACATGTACCGCATAAGCGTGGTGGTGATAAAAAAGCGGTTATTTTATTTACATCAGGCTCGGAAGGTGCTCCGAAAGCGGTAATTTTAAGTCATGCCAATTTATTGGCTAATGTTAACCAGCTGTCCGCTATTCAAACTGTAACATATAAAGATTTACTGTTTAATGCTTTACCGATGTTTCATAGTTTCGGACTAACGGTTGGTACGCTGTTTCCACTGTTTCAAGGGGCTAAGTTGTTCTTGTATCCGTCGCCGTTGCACTATCGTATTGTCGCAGAATTAGTTTATGAATTGGGCGCGACTTTAATGATTGGTACGGATACGTTTTTGCGCGGCTATGCCAAAATTGCGCATCCATACGATTTCCACAATATTCGCTTGATGTATGCAGGCGGTGAGGCCGCTAAACCGGATACCCGCAGTATGTGGATGGAGCATTCCGGTGTTCGCATGATGGAGGCCTATGGTTCAACTGAATGTTCACCGGTTATGACCGCTAATAATGGTATTTTCAATAAATTCGGTTCCATCGGTAAATTATTACCGGGTATGCAATATCGCATTGAACCGGTTGATGGCATTGAAAGCGGTGGCGAATTGTGTGTCAAAGGACCAAATGTGATGCTTGGTTATTATATGCCTGATAATCCGGGAGTATTGGTGCCGCCGCAAGATGGTTGGTATCATACCGGTGATGTGGTGGATATTGATGAAATCGGCTTTTTCACCATTAAAGACCGAATCAAGCGCTTTGCTAAAATCGGCGGCGAAATGGTATCACTTAATGCCGTGCAAGATATGGTTATTGCCGCTGCTAATTCTGATGAAAGTGCCGGATACAGCTATGGCGTGGTGGCAATTCCGCATGAAAGCAAAGGGGAACAAATCGTTTTGGTGACTAATAATCGTGAGATTACATCATCGGTATTGCATGCCTATGTTAAAGCAAATGGAATGTCAGAGCTTTATCTGCCGCGGGTAATTTTGTATCATGAAAAATTGCCGGTATTTGCAACCGGTAAAGCCGATAATGTTACCCTTAAAAAGGAAGTTTTGGCTGAACTTAGTGCGACAGCTGAAACCGATAAAGCAGCATAATCTTGTGCGAAGGTTTGTTTTTTGGTTGAGTTTATCAAAAATACAGCTATTTTGAAAAAAAGGAAAAACTAAAAGGATAAAGTGAAATGGTAGGAAGTATTAATAAAGTTATTTTGGTTGGTAATTTAGGTGCGGATCCGACGGTTAGCACAATGCCGTCCGGTGATAAAGTGGTCAATTTGCGTGTTGCAACATCGGATTCGTGGACCGATAAGGCCAGCGGTGAACGCAAAGAAAGAACCGAATGGCACCGTGTGGTGATTTTTAATTCACAAGTTGCCGATACGGCAGAGAGATATTTACGCAAAGGTTCTAAAGTTTATTTAGAAGGTCAGTTACAGACTCGTAAATGGACGGATAACAGCGGTCAGGAACGCTACACAACCGAAGTTGTTTTGCAACGTTTTAACGGCAATATGGTTATGTTGGATAGCCGTGGTAGCGATAGTGCTACGGCGATGAGCGGTAATGATGACGTTTTTGCGGCGCCGGCAGCATCGGGTTGGGATAATAGCGCCGCGACGGCTCCGTCTAATTTAGATGATGATATTCCGTTTTAAAGCAAACTGTTTAAGCTAGAAAATGCTTCGGATTGCTATTTGTCAATTCGGAGTTTTTCTTTATTAAGATTGAAGGATAAACAATGAAAATATTGGTTGGTATGAGTGGTGGTGTTGATTCTTCGGTAACAGCGATGTTGTTGCAACAGCAAGGGCACGAGGTTATCGGTGTTACCATGTCAATTTGGGATAAAAATACCAATTTTCGTGGTAATTTGAGTGCCGACTCTTGCTTTTCGCCGCATGAGGAACAAGATGTTGCTGTCGCTAAAGCGATTTGTGTCAAGATGGGAATACCTTACCATGTTTTGGATTGTTCGGCGCGCTATAAGCGAATGGTTTTAGATAATTTTAAATCTGAATATAAAGCCGGACGGACACCAAATCCTTGTGTGATGTGCAATTCATATATTAAATTTAACGCATTGCCGGAAGAAGCTGCGGCTCAAGGTATTATTTTTGATAAATTTGCTACCGGTCATTATGCGCAGGTGGTTCTCAACAACCAAACCAACCGTTATGAAATACATCGCGGTGTTGATAACACAAAAGACCAATCTTATTTTTTGTATCGGCTGACGCAAGAACAATTGGCGCGCGTGGAAATGCCGCTCGGCATATATAGCAAAAAAGAGGTGCGGCAATTGGCACAAAATTTTGGTTTGGAAGTTGCCGATAAACCGGACAGTCAGGATTTTTATGCCGGTGATATTAATGATATTTTGCAAAATGAGCCGCAAATTGGTGATTTTGTAAATAAGGACGGTAAAGTTTTAGGGCATCATCAGGGGTATTGGAATTATACCATCGGTCAACGGCGCGGCATGGGTATTGCTGCTGAACGACCATTGTATGTGATTGGTATTGATAAAAATAAAAATCAGGTTTTGGTTGGTTTTGAAGAAGAATGCGAGCGTTCGGGATTGATAGCAACTAATTTGTGTTGGTCTGCAATGACCGGTCTTAGAGAACCGATAGAGTGTGAAGCAAAGATTCGCTCATCGCAACAGCCGACCGCAGTGAAGGTTACGCCGCTTGATAATGATAAAATTGAAGTTGTGTTTTATACCAAGCAAAAAGCTATTGCCCCCGGACAATCAGTGGTTCTTTATCAAAATGATGTTGTGCTTGGTGGTGGTGTGATTGAAAAAGCAATTTAATTTTAAGCTTTTAAGCGCATAATTTTTCAAGTAAATTGAGACATTCATCAATATTATCAACGGCATAATCAATATACTCGACAGCCATATCGTTAGGCTTTCCGTGGCACAAACGAATAGTTGTCAAGCCAGCCTTTTTAGCAAATTCTAAGTTAGAATAGCTGTCATCAACAAATAAGCATTGTTTAGGTTCTGTATTAATCTTTTTGCAAAACTTCAAATATATTTCGGCTGTTTCGTTTTTTTTATAAGCGTCAAAATCTTCCACCGAATAAAAACGGTCTTTGAAAAATTCAAAAAGCCCGATATGCCTTAAAATCGCCTCACAAGCATCATGTGAACTGGTGGAAAAAATGTATTGAGGACAACGTAATTTTTGCAAGCGTTCCAATAAGCCTTGGTAAGGTTTAATCGGCATTAAATTGTTTTCTTTACGCTTATGATATGCTTCGAAAATTTCTTTCGGCGAAACGCCATATTTGCGCACAAAAATTTCACCGCCGTCACGATACGTGCGATACGATTCCGTAACCATTGCTTTGGCTGTTTCCATATCGAGTGGTAATTTCAAATCTTCAATAATCGCTTCCGCCGTGATTTTATCCATGAGTTCATGAAATTCCGGTGTTTCA
>ONQU01000010.1 GCA_900320035.1 uncultured Rhodospirillaceae bacterium
TGGTACGCGCGCAGGGATTCGAACCCTGGACCCACTGATTAAGAGTCAGTTGCTCTAGCCAACTGAGCTACGCACGCATAAATCTTAAACAAGCAACTTATAAAGCATTATATTTCAATTTGCAAGCACTTTTTTAGTCTGTCGTCACAAAAATTCCTTAAAACCATTTAACTATATGATTTTGCAATAAAAT
Source organism: uncultured Rhodospirillaceae bacterium (assembly GCA_900320035.1). Classification (GTDB taxonomy): domain Bacteria; phylum Pseudomonadota; class Alphaproteobacteria; order RF32; family CAG-239; genus RUG410. The sequence continues at coordinate 194 of ONQU01000010.1, forward strand.
ATTTTAAATACAGATACCCCATAAACGGCTTTACCATAAACAAATATCACATAAAAAAAGTGCCGACCGACGCTTTTTTTATGTGATTTCTAAATCGTTATACTCTGCTAAATCTTCGATGCCTATTTTAATAAGTAAGCATAAAAAACGTAACATGCTGAAAGTCCGACTAAAATATAGATAATAGAGGCAATGACCGGCGCAAAAGCGAATATAACCTCCACCAAATTAAACTTAAACGCTCCGACCAAACCCCAGTTAATACCACCGATAATGGTTAGCAAAAGGGCAATTTTTTCCCAGACCATCTTTTTCTCCTTAAAATAAATTTCACTTAAACGACAGTGTAGATATAATCACTCTCATATCAAATAAAAGGTGATGAGAGATTTTTTTAACAAACTTCACGCAAAAAAATCAGCATTTCTAATAATCTTTTCAATGTTGCAATAAAATGAACAAATAACCTTTATAATCTACATCCGACCGGTGGAAAAATCTTGCAATAATGCATCAATCATGTCTGTTTGTCGGTTGATTAACTGCCGCCGTTTTGTAACCAGTTGCGGTAATATTTTTTGCATTTCAGCACAATTCATATCCGGCTGGTGACAGCGTTTAATCAACTGTTCTAAATTTTTACCATATATTAAATCCAAAGCACCAAAAGAAATTTTTTCATCATGCCAATCAATTTCACAAAACTTTTTAGCCGCACAAAATGCTGTTTTAGCACCGGCATGGCTATAATCCAAACCAACTAATGCATCGCTATTTTGTGCGAGTGCCGAAAACATTTTTTCATCATTGGTGTCCAAGGCCTTCATAGTATAAAATTGATGTTTTTTCTTAGTTTCTAAAATATCATTACTATATTCTTTATAGATATTTTTCAAATCTTTACCATATTCAAACAAAGGCATCACTTCTAGCATATTTTGCCAAACAATAGAGGTTGCCGCGACATCATTCTTTTTAACCGCTACATCAAGCAGATTATTTCCAACATCATCGTGTACAAACAATGCTTCCTGCGAAATTCTTTCCCCATCTTGAGCCGTGAATTTTCCCTGTAACACCTTCTCCTTAGCGTCTGCAAATTCCTTTTGAACATTATGCCGGTAAGCCCGATAATCGGCCATAAAATCATCACCATCATCTTTCATTGGCTGCAAAACACCACGTAAGTCATCGTTTTTGGCCATAACTTTTTCTTCTATCTGCTGCCAATTTTCAATCAGATAATGGCTATTAGCCAGTTCTTTGAAAAACGCCTTAAACACGATTTCCTCATACTGTGCCGCCTCAAATTTATCCAGCCATGGCACCTGCCAATAAGCACCATTATGCTCCGATTTTTGGTAGCCGGAAATGCGCGGCACAATCAGAGCGCGTTCATTTTCAGAAAAATCAACACACCATAAATCACTGTCTTGCATTTCTTCGGTTGCCAAATAATAACCGAAGGAATCGACGGCATATTCGACCGGTTGATTGCGTTCATCAGCTTGTGTGCAGCGATATAGTGTGGTTGAATGTACCGGAGTCGTCCCTAAATCTGCACAAGGATTATTATGATCAATCACCACCAATTGACGATGTATGGTTGCCGCTTCTTGCGCCGTATAGCCGATATCAAGCATAATTTCATCAAACTGACTCAACGTTTGTTTAACTTCTTTACTGATTTCATGACAAATACGACAGCCGTGGCAATGGTTAACAAACATCACTTGGTCGCGCACATTATGACAAGCCTCTGACAAAGGTAATCTCTGCAAATTGCCGAATTTATCCTTATCTGCAATCAATGGCACCAAAATTTTATCTAGCGTAAACATAACCCGTGCTGCAACTGAAAGCGGTGATTTATCTTTATCACGATAATAGGCACCATAAATTTCAAACTTATTTGCATCTTCACCTAAATATTGTTCGACAACTTTGCACATGCCGTTAGCCAGTTCCGTATTAGCTGTACCGTTGCCGCCGAAACAAAAAATTTTCTTCGGACCATGGCGCATATCCAAATCAGTCGAAACACAACGCCAATGCCGTTCGGCATTCAAATCACGTCTGCCAATGGCAATTTTATCTGCCCATATATCGTCTTTTATGCCCATTCTTACCTCATCTTCTGACCTAATTTAGCACAATGAATAATTTTTTGCAATATTTTTGTCGTTTCAGAAGTTGGATTTTAAAACAAAAAAAGTGATAAGAAACTAAATTTTCCCATCACTCTTTTTTCTTTAGCAAAAGACTACTTTGCTTCGTCTTCATCTTTTTTAGTGTAACCAAGCCAAGCACCGATAGCAAGGCCGGCCATGAAAATGAGAGAGCATGCTGCGAGGCTGTCTCCGATAAAATTAACGATATTCATACTTATCTAAATTATTGGTTAAACTAATTGCTTTGTAGCATGTTTTTGTCAAAAAGTCAATAGAAAAAAATTTAAAAACACATTTTTTTTTGCATCGAAAAAAAATCACCGGCAAACTGGTAAACTACTTCTGCAAACGACGCCACTTTTGCACATTGGCATTGTGTTCGGATAAAGTACGAGCAAAATTGTGTCCGCCGTTGCCTGATGCCACAAAATATAAATACGGGGTTTTATCCGGATGTGCCACCGCCATAATCGATGCCTTACCCGGTGAGCATATCGGTGTTGGCGGTAAACCTGTGTATTTATAGGTATTGTAAGGACTATCAATTTCCAAATCGCGCCGCGTTAGCGCACGACCTAAATCTTTTTGCCCCAGCGTTAAAGCATAAATCACCGTCGGATCTGTCTGCAACAACATTCCGCGCCGCAACCGATTGATAAATACCGATGCCACTTGCGGCCGCTCTGTTGCCACACCGGTCTCCTTTTCCACAATTGAAGCCAAAATCAGCATTTCTTTCAAATTTTTAAGCGGTAAATCGGCATCACGTTCTTGCCAAGCTTGTTGCAAAACTTTTCGCAAGGCGCGCTGCCCTTGCTTTACAATTTTTTGCCGACTTTCACCGCGCGAAAAGGTATAGGTTTCAGGTAAAAACATACCTTCCGATGGTAATGTAAATTCTCCGGTCAAAAGTTTGTTGTCGGCTAATATTTCCCCGATTTCGTGCATTGTTTTACCTTCCGGAACGGTAACTTTACGCAAATATAACTTACCACTAACCAATATTTCGCTGATTTGCGTTAATGAAACGTCATGCTTTATTAAATATTCACCTGCTTTAATCTGCGGATAGATACGGTTAATCTTCGCATATATTAAAAAATAATAACGGTTGGCAATCAACTTACGCTTTTCTAAAATATCGGCAATTTTTTCCAATGAAGCGCCACTCGGAATTTGCACCACAAGATGCCCTTTAACCGGCATCGGCTCATATAAAATTTGCTCTGTTTTAAAATACAAAAAAACTGCCGTTCCGATTAATATAATCAGCATTAACAACAGTTTTTTCATCGTTTACAACCTCTATTCTTCGTATTTTTTGAAAATCAAAGAAGAATTCGTTCCGCCAAAACCAAAAGAATTGGACATAGCCGCTTTAATTGCTTTCTTCTTTGGCTTTAAAGGCACTAGATCCATATCTTGCACAGCTTCATCAGGATCTTCCAAATTCAACGTCGGCGGACAGGTTTGCTCCACAATTGCCTTAATGGTATAAACCGCCTCAACGGCACCGGCCGCACCGAGCAAATGTCCGATGGCTGACTTAGTCGATGACATTGACATTGCACTTAATTTATCACCAAACAAACGGCGGACGGCAGCCGCTTCGCCTACATCACCCAACGGTGTTGAGGTTCCATGTGCATTAACATAGTTAATATCTTCAATTTCCACCCCATGCTCCTTAGCATGTCCTGCCGCCATTTTCATGGCTCGATAGGCACCGTCACCATCAGGACAAGGCGCCGTCATATGGTGTGCATCGCCACTCATACCATAACCGACAACTTCGGCATAAATATGTGCACCTCTGGCTTTAGCATGTTCTAATTCTTCCAAAACCACGGCACCGGCACCCTCACCCATCACAAAGCCGCTACGTTTTTTATCCCACGGGCGCGAAGCTTTTTCCGGTGCATCATTAAACTCTGCCGTAATTGCGTGCATCCGAGCAAACCCGGATAAACCAAGCACATTAACCGCCGACTCGGCACCACCGGCCACCATCACATCAGCATCGCCCATGGCAATAATACGAGCGGCATCACCAATAGCGTGTGTACCGGTTGAACAAGCCGTTACGCAAGCGTGATTCGGTCCGCGTAAGCTATGATTTATCGAAACTGTACCGGAAATTAAATTAATTAGGCACGATGGAATGAAAAACGGCGAAATACGCTTAATACCTGTCTCTTCAAAGGCAACTGATGCTTCATATATGTAATTCAAACCACCGATACCAGACCCCATCATTACACCAGCACGGCATTGTTCTTCTTCGCTCAATTCTTTCGGCTCATAAGCTGCATCTTGCAAAGCATCATTAGCAGTGGCAATACCATACAAAATAAACTTATCGGCTTTTTTTTGATCCTTAGGCGGCATAACCGAATCAGGATTAAATTCATGTTCACCTTCACCCCACGGTACTTGACCGGCAATTTGCACCGGAATATCCTTCAAATCGATCCCTTCAATCCGGTGAATCGCCGATTTACCATCCATTAGACATTGCCAGTTATAGTCTACGCCCCGACCAAACGGTGAGACCACACCCAAACCGGTCACAACAACTCTTCTCATAGGCATACCTTTTCTCTTATTACGAAAAAAACTCGCTGTTATTAACTAAGCGAGTTTAATTTAATAAAGCCTTACGACTTACGCATTTTTAGCAAGATAGTCAATAGCATCTTTAACAGTTAAAATCTTTTCAGCAGCTTTATCCGGAATTTCGCAACCGAATTCTTCTTCAAAAGCCATAACGAGTTCAACTGTGTCCAAGCTATCAGCACCTAAATCGTCAATAAAGCTAGCTGATTCAACAACCTTTGCTTCATCAACACCTAAGTGTTTAGCAACAATCTTCTTTACGCGCTCTGCGGTATCAGTCATGATAAATTAACCTCATATAATTAAAACAAATCTCTCAGACAACAGCATGCTAACTATTAGCACGCATCGCCTGTTGTTTTTCAATAGCACAATTTTACGCTCAATAGCAAGCATTATTTTTATTTTACCCTAAAAAATATGTTTGTATTTAATTAAATTTATGTATTTTCAATATGTTAATAACAAATTTTTAAGTGTATAAATTCATCTTTCATAAATCTTACAACAACCAAATCTTGACTCCGGTGGCTTTTTCCTCTAATGTAGCGTCGATTTCGATTATTATTAACTTAAATATTATGACGATAAAGTACATACTTATTCTTATGAAAAAGGCTATAAAGTCTACCCTTGTCACAACCTGCTTGATTTTGATATTGTGGGGAACACTTTATAAGCTGACGAATTTTGCCACAGTTCACACCTACTTTTGGCTGGGTGTTGTTATCTGTGTTTTAAACACATGGATTGACAACTTAAGAAAGCGTAAAATAGCCAATGTGATTCATGTGCAAAGTTTCTGGATTGTTGTGGCTGGTGCGGTTTTAATGTTACATCATGCCGGATTTGAGGCTGCCGCAGTTCTATTGGCTGCCGCATGTTTTGCCTCACCATTCTTCGGAGCAACAATCTATGAAGGAGTCGTCGGACTTTCCTTGCTGATAACTTTGGCTTGGTTGATACCCTAATCAAGCTGACAACACGGTTAAATCTCCCTTGCAATAGCAAAGTTGCAAGGGATTTATTATGCCTGTTTTCATTATATTCAACTTGACTTCACGAGATTTTTTATTTAGAGTGCACACCAGAAAATATATAATTATAAAATTCGAATTATTCATTAAATATTATTGCGTATGAAAAACTTTATTACATTTTGCAAATCGTATCTCGCAGAGATACTGTTTGTGTTTCTGACACTTTTGTTGATTTGCGGATTTGCCATGTGCTGGTTATTTTCTACCGGTACTGTCGTTGGTATATGCGGTGTGGGGGCTATGGTTTTAGAAATGTGTATAGCTTTTGGCTTGTCTCATTTACCTCTGCATAGCCAATCTTTTAGAATAACGCTTTATTTGGGCTTTATTTTGTGGATTCCGGTGTTTATCATAGGCATTATACTTTCGAGCCAAGCCAACAAATTATTACTAGCCATAGCAACACTTTCGAGCATAGCTTTTTGTGCTCTGTACTCTGATTTAGCGGTCAATGCGCACTTGTATCATGCCGAAGATCAAACAAGGAAATTTCCTGTGGCAACGGCTGATGCCTGTGATGATGATCAAACTTAAAACATCAATAGCGTATGGAACATTACGAAGAATCATTATCGCAAACACTAAACAAAAAATCCCCCGCCGCTTAACCGCCGCGAGGGATTTTTTATTACGACTAAGCGCCCCCAATCGGAGGCGCTTTTTATATCAATTATTAAAAAGCAAATCTTAAGATTACTTTTTGCTCATTATGCCGCTGTTAACGTCTTTAACCGAAACAGACAAATCATCGGCAATACGTGCCGAACGACCACGCAACGCACGTAAGAAGTACAACTTCGCGCGACGAACTTTACCCACGCGTGATACCTCAATTTTTGCCACATTCGGCGAATAGAGCGGGAACACACGTTCCACACCTTCACCAAACGAAATTTTACGCACCGTAAAAGATGAATTCAAACCATCGTTTTTGCGGGCAATGCAAACACCTTCATAAACTTGGATACGCTCGCGATCACCTTCTTTAACTTTGGTGTGAACGCGTAAGGTATCACCTGGCTTGAAAATCGGCATATTTTTGCCTTCCATCAACTTTTCAATTTGCTCTTTTTCAATATTTTCAATAATGTTCATTTTCTTTACCTTTACATTTAATTTGTTACTTCTATACAACAGAACCTGCACTAAATCAAGTATTTTTTTCAAGCAGATCCGGTCGCCGTTGTTTTGTTATTTGAAGAGCCTGTTGTTTTTGCCATTTGGCAACGTTTTCGTGATGACCGCTTAAAAGAATTTCCGGCACTTGACGACCTTTCCATTCTATCGGACGGGTATATTGCGGATATTCCAGCAAATCAGCTTCAAAACTCTCATTTTCGGTTGAAGCGGCATTACCCAAAACGCCGGGCAACAAACGTACAACTGCATCAAGCATAATCATTGCTGCTTGTTCACCACCGGTCAAGACATAATCGCCGATACTGATTTCTTCGATGTTATATTCTTCAATAACACGTTCATCAATACCTTCAAAGCGTCCGCAAATGATGGTCAATTCGCTTTCCTCACTTAAAGCGTGTACTTTAGCCTGAGTTAACGGTTTACCCTTCGGACTCATATAGATGATTTTACCGCCGTGGTAATTATCCTCAATCGCCGCACCTAAAACATCCGGCCGCATAATCATACCGGCACCGCCGCCACATGGTGTATCATCAACCGAACCATGCTTATCAAAAGCATAATCACGAATATTAACGGCATTGAGTGACCATAAACCTTCTTTTAACGCTTTTCCGGTGAGCGATACGCCCAAAAAACCTGGGAATATCTCCGGAAAAATAGTTAAGATGGTTGCGTGTAAACTCATCTTTTTTCATCCTCATCATCAGCTGCAAAAATCATGCTTGCGGAGGAAACGATAATATATCCTTCATCAAGATTGACCATTGGGACGTAACCTTCGGTAAAAGGTAACAGTTCTGTTTCTTTTTGGCCGTTGAGTTTAATTTCAATAATCTCTCCGGCACCATAGTTAGCAAAACCGACCACCTTGCCAATCTCTTTATCCGGTGTTTGCAGACAAACTTTTAAGCCGACAATATCGCCCTTATAAAATTCATCTTCCGCTAACGCCGGCAAAGCACTGCGCGGTACATATAATTCGGTTCCGATTAAGGTTTCCGCATCATTGCGGGTATCAATACCTTTAATTTTAACCCGCACATTGCTTGAGGCCATTCCCAAAACTTTAATTTCAAAAACGCGTGTTGCATCTTTGTTTTCCACATTGCCAAACTTATCCAAATCCAACGGGTTTTTGGTTTGGCTTTGCACCTTAACCTCACCCCGAATACCATGAACAGCGACAATTTTTCCAATGCACAAACGTTCGTTTTTCATTAAAGGTCTCTCTTTTTCAGACTCAAAATAACAACTTAATTCTTACGTTACTGAAAATTATTCAGCAGTAGCTTCTTCGGCTGCCGGTTCAGCAGCAGTTTCAGCTTCAGCTTTAGCGGCAGCAGCGGCTTCAGCAGCAGCGGCAGCTTTTGCTTCTTTTTCTTTAATTCTTTCCATAGCTTTGGCTTTCGGTGCCGATTTTTTCGGTTGTTCAACCATTGCCGGAGCTGCGCATAAACCTAAGTTAGCAAAAATTTTGCATAATCTGTCAGTCGGTTGAGCACCTTTTGATAACCATGCTGCAACTTTTTCTTTATCCACAACAATTCTGTTTTCATTATCTTGAGGCAACAACGGATTGTATGCACCCAATTTTTCAATATATCTACCGTCACGCGGTGCTCTGGCATCAGCCGCAACAATATGATAATAAGGACGTTTTTTTGAACCACCACGAGATAGTCTAATACGTACTGCCATTTTTTATGTTCCTTTCATTCAAAGTTAATCAGTTTATTTCCTAAAACGGAAACTTGTTTTTCATACCGCCAGGGATACGCCTGAACGGATTGTTTTTTAACAATTTGGCCATCGACGTTAAACCGCCGAATTTGCCCATTTTTTTCATCATAGATGCCATTTGCTCATATGACTTGAGCAAAACATTAACATCATGAACTTCCACACCGGCACCCATTGCAATCCGCTTTTTACGTGAAGCCTTAATGATATCGGGATGTGCGCGTTCTTTCTTAGTCATTGAAAGAATAATCGCTTCCTGCTGTTTCATCAATTTATCACCAACGCCGGATTCTTCAATTTGCGCCTGTAATTTTGACAACCCCGGTAACATTCCGAGAATACTCCCAACGCTGCCCAATTTTTTCATTTGCTGCATTTGGCTTAACATATCGTTCAAATCAAATGAGCCTTTCATCATCTTGCCGGCCATCGCCGCCGCTTCGGCTTGGTCAACGTTTTCCATGGCCTTTTCCACCAAACTGACAACATCACCTTGCCCTAAAATACGACCGGCAACACGGTCGGCATGAAATTCTTCAATATCATCAAGCTTTTCGCCTATGCCCAAAAACTTAATAGCCGCCCCTGATACGGCTTTCATTGAAAGCGCCGCACCGGCACGTGAAGTACCATCCATGCGGGTTAAAACCAAACCGGTAATACCAATTCTATCATTAAATTCTTTTGCCACATTGCAAGCTTCTTGACCGATTAGAGCATCGGCCACCAACAATGTTTCGGTTGGTTTAGCTAATTTTTTGACTTCAGCGGCTTCCTGCATTAAATTTTCATCAATTTGCAAACGTCCGGCCGAATCTAAAATCAGCAAATCATAAACACCATTTTTCGCGGCTTCTAAAGCTCGTTTGGTAATTTCAAGCGGCTTCTGTCCGGCGATAATCGGTAACACATCCACATTGATTTGCGCCCCCAATTGAGCTAATTGCTCTTGTGCCGCCGGACGATAAATATCAAGTGATGCCAGTAAAATCCGTTTATTCTTTTGTAGTTTTTTCGCAATTTTAGCAGCCGTTGTGGTTTTACCTGAACCTTGCAAACCCACCAGTAAAAATACCACCGGTGCCGGTGCATTAAAATTCAACTCTGTATTTTCCGCACCCAAAAACTTAACCAAAGCATCATGGACAATTTTAATTACCATTTGCCCCGGCTGTACCGATTTAACAACTTTTTCACCTAAAGCCTCAGTTTTAACTTCGGCAATAAAGTCTTTAACCACTGAAAGTGAAACATCAGCTTCAAGCAACGCCACGCGAATCTCGCGCATTGCCGTGTCAATATCGCTCTCCGAGAGTACACCGCGCGATGTAATCTTCGCAAAAGCTTGGCTAAGCCGATTGGTTAAACTTTCAAACATTAAAGCCTTTTCTCCAAATTAACAAACAAATTTACGCCAGTGTGCGAACCCTCGCTGACTGACGGAACTCCTTAGAGTCGGTATTTTTACAACATTTTCAATGGTAAAAATTCTCTAAATTCAGTTGCTTTATACGCAAGAAAACCTGCCTTGTCAAGACATTTTTGCGTCAATAAAAATAAAAAATTAAGAAAACATCATGAGTTTATTTTAGTTTTTCAACAAAACTATCTTAACGGCGCTCAAATAGTTTTTCAATATCTTCTATTTTGACCTTAATATACGTCGGCCGGCCGTGATTACACTGCCCTGAATGCGGCGTCTGTTCCATATCGCGCAACAACCGATTCATCTCCTCAATATTCAGCGCTCGCCCGGCACGCACAGAACCATGACAAGCTATCGTTGCACATATATGGTGTAATCTGTCCTGCAAAGCAAAAGCATTACCCCATTCGGCAATTTGTGCCGCCAAATCGGTAATCAAACTTTTAACATCGGTCTTCCCTAATAATGCTGGTGTTTCGCGCACCAAAACCGCCGTTGTTCCAAAAGCTTCAATCACCAACCCTAAATCTTTTAATTGTTCAGAATATTCCATTAGTGCCGCCGTTTCCGATTGGGTCAAATCCACCACTTCCGGTAACAAAAGCATTTGCGTCGGTTGCTCTTTATGTTGTGCCATGCTCTGCAACATTTTTTCCATCGTAATACGCTCATGTGCCGCATGTTGGTCAACAATGACGATGCTATCTTCCGTTTGCGCAATAATATAAGTATTATGAAATTGAGCTTTAGCCAAACCGAGTTCACCGACTTCAGCCATGGTTTGCGCTGAAGGTTCATCAGCTAATCGCACCGAATATTTATGCTCTAAATCGGGAATATCGGCTGTTTTGCCACCACTATGCCGCGGCATTGGCGTTAGATTTGCCGGCGGCATCACCGAATATTGCGGCGAATGAAAACTCATTTCTTTTTGTGGTTGATATTTAGGCATCGGTTTAAAAATAGCACCCACATCTTTAATTTCACCGATATCCATGCCTTGCGATGCTGTTGAAAGCGGCTCCACATTTTGCGCCAACAGGTGTTCCAAACCATCGGTTTGCGCACTTTTTTGCCCACCGAAACTCAGCGCTCCCCGAATGGCTCCCACCAATAGCCCGCGAATAGCCCCATTATCATAAAATCGCACTTCTGCTTTCGTCGGATGGACATTAACATCAACATACATCGGTGCCACCTGAATAAAAATTGCACACACCGGATAGCGTCCGGACATCATCATATCCTGATATGCCCCTTTAATTGCCCCTAAAATAAGTTTATCACGTACCGGACGATTGTTCACAAATAAAAATTCCGACAACGAATTGGCTTTATGATAAGTCGGTAAACTGACTAAACCACTGATTTGGCAAAACTCGTTTTCAGCCGCAATTTCTACGGCATTTTCAGCAAATTCAGCGCCTAAAATGTCAGTAACGCGCTTTTGTCGCGCATCAAACAATTCCCCTTGACAAGCATTTAAAGCCAACTTCTTTTTACCATCGCAATATAAATAAAACGAAATATGCGGATTCGCCAACGCGATACGCTGCAACATATCAACGCATTGACCGGTTTCAGCACTTTCGGTTTTTAAAAACTTCAGCCGCGCCGGTGTTGTATAAAACAAATCGCGCACTTCAATCCGTGTTCCATCGGCCTGCGCCACCGGTGTTACCGCACTCTTTTCGCCGCCGTTGACACTAATTTGCCAACCGCTCTCAGCCCCCTTTTGCTTGGAAGCAATCGTCAACTTAGCCACCGAAGCAATCGATGGCAATGCCTCGCCGCGAAAACCGAGAAAATTGATATTAAACAAATCGTCATCAGGTAATTTTGAGGTAGCATGCCGCTCCACGGCTAATGACAATTCATCAGGCGACATACCGCACCCATTATCACTGACAACCAGCAAATTTTTACCACCGCCGGATAAAGTTACCTCAATCTTCGTCGCTCCGGCATCAATGGCATTTTCCACCAATTCTTTGAGCACCGAAGCCGGTCTTTCCACCACTTCTCCGGCAGCAATTTGATTAATTAAATTTGAAGGTAATACGCGAATTGTCATCTATAACACCTTCTATTTACGTATTTTTTTAATATAATTAATTAACCCCATGGTTGAACTGTCGTGCTCAACCCCAAATGCCGTTCCCTCAATTTCAGGCAAAATGTTCAATGCCAATTGTTTACCTAATTCTACCCCATATTGGTCAAATGAGTTAATATTCCAAATCACTCCTTGCACAAACACTTTATGTTCATACATCGCCACCAGTTGCCCGAGCGCATAAGGATCAATTTTCTTAAATATAATTGTGTTCGACGGACGATTACCGCTAAAGCTCTTATATTTTTTCAAACGATTGATTTCCGCTTTGCTCTTGCCTGATTTCTCTAATTCCAATGCTGCTTGAGCCTCGGTTTTTCCGTGCATTAAAGCCTCACCTTGTGCCAAAATATTGGAAAGCAAAATCGGATGATGATTACCGATTTCATTATGTGATATAGCCGGCACAATAAAATCTACCGGCACCATCTCCGTACCTTGATGTAAAAGCTGAAAAAACGAATGTTGCACATTGGTTCCCGCACCGCCAAACAGCACCGGACCGGTCGCATAGTCAACTCGTTTATTATCTAATGTAATGGACTTGCCGTTACTTTCCATATCAAGCTGTTGTAAATAATTCGGCAAATATTGCAAATATTGGTCATACGGAATCACCGCATAGCGATGCACTCCGTAAAAATCATTATACCAAATGCCGATAAGTGCCAATATCACCGGAATATTATGCTCAAAATCAGTATTGGCAAAATGCTGATCCATAGCGTACGCCCCCTCTAACATGCGCGCAAAATTTTTATAACCGATGGCAATAGCAATAATCAAACCGATTGCCGACCACATTGAATAACGACCGCCGACGAAATCCCAAAATTCAAACATATTTTCCGCATCAATGCCAAATTTTTCCACTTCTTCTTTGTTGGTTGAAAGCGCCACAAAATGTTTTGCCACCGCGTGCTCACCCAATGCTTCTACCAACCAACGCCGACAAGTTTTGGCATTGGTTAGTGTTTCAATGGTGGTAAAGGTTTTAGAAGCAACAATGAACAAAGTTGTTTCCGGATCCAACCGATTGAGAACTTCAGCACAAGCCGTACCATCAATATTAGAAATAAAATAGCATTTGATATCTTTCGCCCAATAAGGTTTCAGAGCTTCAGTCGCCATAAACGGTCCCAAATCCGAACCGCCGATGCCGATATTAACAATATTAGTCAGCTTTTTACCGGTATAACCCACAAATTTACCCAATCGAACTGCTTCGGAAAAATCACGCATCTTTTCCAAAACTTTACGAATCTGCGGCATGATATCGCGACCATCAACATAAATCGGCGTTTCATCTTGATGTCTTAAAGCAATATGCAAAACCGCCCGATTTTCCGTTTGATTAATTTTCTGTCCGCTAAACATTGCCTTAATTTTTTCAGCCAAACCGCGTTCGCACGCCAATGCAAATAGAGCCTGCATCACTTTATCATCGATGCGGTTTTTTGAATAATCGACCAACATATTATCTAACTGCAGCGAATATTTTTCTGCCCGCATTCTATCATCAGCAAACAAATCGCGCATTTCAACTTTATCAAAATGCTTCTGCAAAGTCTTTAAACAATCCCACGCTTTTGACTTCTTTTTTCCGAACATTATTCATTCTCCTTTGTATCAATCACGCCGATATACATTAAATCCGGTTCCGTATTAAAATACTTCTTCGCTGCCGCATTTGCCGCTTGTAATGTCACTTCTTTAATGTAATCGTTACGTTTTTGTAAAAAATCAATTCCCAAATCATACATCTGCATTGCCAACAACATATCGGCAATGCCGGCAGTTGAGGCAAAACGTAAATTATATGAAGCAATCAGAGCTTCTTTTGCTTGCGCCAATTCTTCATCACTTATACCTTCATTGCCTAAACGTTTCCACTCTTGCCGCAACATTGCAACAGCACGCTCAAAATTCTCCGGTGTTGCGGAAAAACTGCCTTCAATCAATGCCGCCGCTTTTTTAATCGCTAAATAAGTATAGATGCCATAAGTCAGGCCTTCTTGCTCGCGAATACGCTTATTTAAGCGCGAATTTAACCCCGATTCACCAAATATATAATTCACGATATACAGCGGATAAAAATCTACACTGTTACGAAATGTCCCCTGCGTGGCAAACCGGGCAACATCTTGTGCTGTTTGTCGCGATATTGCTTGTTTAACCCCGGTTGTTTCAATTTCCAGCGGCGAAAGTTTATCTGTTTTTGCCGTTATCGGTAAATCAGCAAACAATTGCTTCAATAATTGCTCTGTTTCTGCAACTGTTACATCACCGGCAATTCCAACCAACAAATTATCTTGTGCCAATTTCTGTTGCCGATAACTTTCTAAATCAGCAACCTCAATTTTAGCAATACTTTCCCTTGTTCCTAAAACATTTCGTTCATAAGGGTGACCGGCAAAAACAAATTGCTTAAATTTATTGGCCAACATCTGCGCCGGTTGCTCATCTTGCAGTTGTAAAGCTAATAATTGTCTTTTTTTCACCAAGGCCAAATAGGCTTCATCAAATTGCGGCTCATATAAAGCGGCTCTGAATAATTCAATAGCTTTTGCTTGAAATTCTTTGGGAAATTGCAACGTACCGCTAAAATTATCCGCTGTTGTTGCAAACTCAAGTTTAATACCATATTCCGCGCATAAATCCTTAAATGTTTTGGCGTCATAATCTGCACCGCCGGCCGTTAGCATTTCCGATAACATTGTGGTTAAACCGAGCATATCGTAAGGTTCATGCGCCGCACCGGCATTTTGAAAAGCAAAACTCAGACTAACAATAGGATTAGTGTGTTCTTCTAACAAATAAGCTTTTAAATTATCACTTTGCACTTGCTGAACGGTGGCTGAAAACGTTTTGTTTTTCAAAGGTGATGATATTAAAATTTCTTCTATCGGTAAATGTTGAAAGCGCGCATAAAACCTAGGTCCGTAATAAAAAGCACTACCCAAAACAATGGCAATTATAGCCAAGCGCCATAAATAACCTCCCCAATATGTATGTTTATTTCTTCGGCTCATCAATTTTCTCCTTGCCCTTCTTTAGGCAATAAAACACCTTCAACCCAAGCGGCCGATTTAACTTGCCGGTATGCTTCTTGCACCCCTTCTAAAGTGACATTTTTAATACCCTCAACAAAACCTTCAACATCTGCCAAATTAAAACCAATTGCTAGAGCATAACCAACCCAATAAGCAACATCTTCCGGATTATCATTGATATAAACCAAATCGGCCGTCATTTTGCGCTTGACTTTTTCTAACTCATCAGAAGTAAAATTATTCATAGCCTGTTCTAAAGCATCATTTAAAATTTGCTCATACCAAACACGGTCAAACACTTCATCCGTATTCGGTCTAAGTGCAAGACTAAACACACTGTTACCACGTGTTAAATAATGATAACTGGCGGCCACACCTAAAACTGCCTCTTGCTCAACCACTAAATCTTGATATAGTGCCGAAGTTTCGCCACCACCCAAATATTCGGCCAAAACCAAATAATCAAAATAAGTTCCTTTTAAGTTTCGATAGTTAGGCAACAAAAATTTTTGCACCATTTTAGCGGCTTGAATATTCGGTAAAGACATTTCTAAAGTTGTTTTGAACATATCTTTAACTTCTTGCGGTTCTTCACGCTCAATAGCTGCCGCCGGCAACTTTCCATAATATTTTTCCGCCAATTCATGTGCCAATTGCGGTTCTATATCGCCGGAAAGCACTAAAATAGCATTATTCGGTGCATAATATTGCGTATAAAAATCGCGTGCATCATCATACGTCAGAGCCATAATCTCATCATTTTGACCGGTAATCGGTTGACCGTAAGGCGAATTTCCCCACAAGAGAAGATTAAACCGTTCATTGAACGCCGATGCCGGATTATTTTCCACCACCTGCTGACGCTCTTGATAAACAATCTTTTGTTCGGCATTAAAAGCTTCGCGATCAAACGCCAAATTTTGCATTCGGTCAGCCTCTAAAGCCATCAAGGCTTCTAATTTACTGATATCAGCCAATTGATGGTAAACAGTCATATCAAAACTGGTAAAGGCATTATGCTCGGCCCCGAGTTCATCCAATTTTTGCTTAAATTCATCGCTTTTCACCAATTTGGTACCGCGAAACATTAAATGCTCTAACAAATGTGCTATTCCACCTTTGCCGCGAATTTCATCAACCGCACCGACTTTATACCACACCATGTGTTTAATCAACGGGGCCTTATGATTTTCAATCACCACCACTTGCATACCGTTATTTAAAGTAAATTCCGTGGCCTTAAATAAACCGGCAAAGGCCGGCAACACCGACCCTAACCACAAGATAGCTGCTATGCAAATAAGCCTCATAACACCCTATTCTTCTGTTGTTTCACTTTCTTCCGGATAAGGTACCGCACTTGGTCGCACATTATATTCCGGCGGCAAAATCAGCGGATTATTAACTTTAACATTACTCTCATTCGGTCCTCTGTGTTCCAGACCTAAATCTTGCTTGGTCCACCCACAAGCACTTAACACCAATACGGCAGAAATCGCCGCAGCCCAACATATATTTTTCATTTATTTTCCTATCCTTTCTTATGGTTAAATATCTCTAAAAAAATCAAAATACAAGCCCCGATGCAGATAAATGTATCTGCCATATTAAACGCTGGCCAATGATACTGTTTAAAGTGAAAGTCTAAAAAATCTAAAACTGCACCATAACGCACGCGGTCAATCACATTACCAACGGCACCGCCGATGATTAGACCTAAAGCAACAATTTTAAGACGATTCGTTTCGCGCCACATCCAACGCAACAGAAATAAACAAACCGTCATCGCCACCAGACTCAAAACAACAACCCCAAGCTTTCCATGGTTGCTGAACATAGAAAAACTGACACCGCTATTCCAAACCTTGACGACATTAAAAAAATCGCCAAAGGCAAGAGCGCTTCCTGCCACCAAATGGCCAATTATCCACCACTTACTAAATTGATCTGCAAGTATTGCAACTAAAATAGCAGCTATGCCTAATAACAATATTTTTCTCCCTTGCTATCTATCCTTATAGGCAATATAGGCTAAAAGTTTATGGTTAGCTACAAAGAAATAAAAATTTCTACAAGATTTTTAATAAAACAACATCTTATTCAGTAAACATTCTCCAAAGTATATATAATTATAACTTGACGCCGAAAAACAAAATATATACATACCTCAGAGAATATATATCAAAAAAGTGTTCCCCATGACTGATATGAAGAACACTTTTCAACACTCTTTTTAGGCAAGAGCTATTATTTTTTCATAATAACAACGCCCGGTAATTCCTTCCCTTCCATCCATTCCAAGAAAGCACCGCCGGCAGTTGAAATATAGCTAAATTTATCAGCCACACCGGCATTAGCCAATGCTGAAACGGTATCACCACCGCCAGCCACAGTTGTTAATTTACCGGCAACTGTTAATTCCGCAGCATGTTGTGCTACTTTATTGGTTGCATTATCAAACGGCTTTAACTCGAAAGCACCGAGCGGTCCGTTCCATACCACTGTTTTGCACTCATCTAATTTAGCATTGATATGCGCAATCGTCTTTTCACCCACATCAAGTAATGTACCACCGCTCGGAATATTATCCGGATCAACGGTTTGATGTTCGGCATGTGCTGCAAACTCTTTAGCCCAAACCAAATCAAGCGGTAATAAAACTTCGCAATTATTGGCTTTAGCTGTTGCTAAAATTTCGCGTGCCGTATCAAGCATATCCATTTGCACCAAAGAATTTTCCGTATTAATACCGGCAGCGCCTTGAACCTTCAAGAAAGTGTGTGCCATACCACCGGCAATAACCAATTTATCAACTTTTTTAACCAAATTATTCAACAAATCCAACTTGGTAGATACTTTAGAACCGCCGACAACGGCCATCAACGGACGTTGCGGATCATTCAAACCGGTTGTTAACGCATTAACTTCTTCAGCCATCAATAGCCCCATAGCCGATGGACGCAATTTCGGTGCAGCAACCATCGAGGCATGAGCACGGTGAGCGGTTGAAAAAGCATCGGAAACATAAACATCAGCCGGTTTAACGAGTTCTGCCGCCCAAGCTTCATTGCCTTTTTTCTCCTCGTCATAATAACGCAGATTTTCAAGCAATAAAACTTCATCAGCTTTCATATTTTTAACGGCATCAGCAACTTTTGCGCCAATACAATCATCAACAAACACCACCTTGTGACCGAGTGCTTTTTCCAATTCCGGCGCCACGTGGCTCAAAGAATTTTTAACATCACCCTTACCTTCCGGACGACCAAAGTGCGAAATTACCACAACTTTAGCACCTTTATTCATCAAAGTTTTAATGGTTGGAACCGTACGGTCAATACGTGCTGTATTGGTTACATGAAAATTTTCATCCATCGGTACATTTAAATCGGCACGTAACATGGCTACTTTGCCACTCAAATTCCCCAAGTCTTCTATTGTTTTATATTCCATAAATTTATTCCTTTTATATAAATGAAATTTTCCCCGTTAACTTCAAGTTTTGCATAACAAACCTTTGAAAAACGGGGAAATTTTATTGAATCAAAATTAACCGTTAACTTTAGCCATGTGGGCAATTAAATCTAACACTTTGTTAGAATAACCCCATTCATTATCATACCAGCTGATAACTTTAACAAACGTATCAGTCAGCTGAATGCCGGCTTTAGCATCAAAAATAGATGTGTGTGCATCACCTAAGAAATCAGATGAAACAACTGCATCTTCGGTGTAACCCAAAATGCCTTTTAATTCACCTTCTGAAGCTTTCTTCATAGCGGTACAAATTTCTTCATAAGTCGCCGGTTTAACTAAATTAGCCGTTAAATCTACCACTGAAACATCTAACGTCGGCACGCGCATCGACATACCGGTTAATTTACCGTTCAAAGCCGGAATAACTTTACCCACAGCTTTAGCGGCACCGGTTGATGACGGAATGATGTTGCCGCTGGCTGCTCTGCCACCGCGCCAATCTTTAACCGACGGTCCATCAACGGTTTTTTGGGTTGCCGTTGTCGAGTGAACGGTGGTCATCAAACCTTCTTTAATACCAAATGTATCGTTCAAAACTTTAGCAATCGGAGCCAAGCAGTTGGTTGTGCAAGAAGCGTTAGAAACAAACTGCGTACCTTTCACATAAGAATCGGTGTTCACACCGCAAACAAACATCGGCGTATCATCTTTTGACGGTGCCGACATAACAACATATTTAGCGCCGGCATCAATGTGGCCTTGCGCTTTTTCTTTCGTTAAGAATAAACCGGTTGATTCAACAACATAGTCTGCCCCGATTTCATTCCACTTCAAATCTGCCGGATTCTTTTCAGCTGTCACACGAATAGCCTTACCATTGACAACCAATTTACCGTCTTTAACTTCAACTGTGCCGTTGAAACGACCATGCATTGTATCATATTTGAGCATATAAGCCATATAGTCAACATCAATTAAGTCATTAATACCGACAATTTCAATATCATTTCTTGTTTGAGCAGCACGGAAAACCAAGCGGCCGATACGACCAAATCCGTTAATACCTACGCGAACAACCATTTATTATTCTCCTTAAAATTCTATTGTGCGGACAGCCCCGCACGGGCATTCGTTTAAAAAAACTGGTGCTAATTTAGCATTAAAGATAAATTTTTCAAGCATTTTTTGAAGTATTTGTGTAATTTGTAGCAGAAACTTGAAAAAACAGGATACAACAGGCTTTTGTAATTAGATTTTGAATCGAATCCATATTTTATCTTGCATTTTTGAAAAAAAAAATCTAAATAACGAAAAACAACAAAAATGTAAGGTTTGAAAATGGTAGATACCGAATATTACGACTTATTGGAGATCAGTTCTACTGCGTCGGCAGAAGAAATTAAACGCGCATTCCGCAAACAAGCTATGAAATACCATCCGGATCGCAATCCTGGTGACAAAGCGGCCGAACAACGTTTTAAACAAATCAATGAAGCATATGAAGTGTTAAAAGATGACCAAAAACGTGCCGCTTATGACCATTATGGCAAAGCCGGCGTGAGCGGTAATAATCCGTTTGGCGGTTTTGATTTTGGCGCAGATTTGGGTGGTATTTTTAACGATATTTTCGCTGACTTTATGGGTGGCGGTCGTGCTGAAAGTAATCGGCGTAATAATCATCGCGGGGTAGATCTGCGCTACACGCTGAATATCTCGCTGGAAAAAGCCTTTACCGGTAGTGAAGAAGAAATTACTTACCCAACAGTCGTCGCTTGTGAACATTGTCATGGTTATGGCACCAAAGACGGTAAAGAGCCTGACGTTTGCCCAATGTGCAAAGGCAGTGGTAAAGTGCGGCGGCAGCAGGGCGGTTTTTTTGTGTTTGAAACAGCCTGTCCGCAATGCCGTGGTAGCGGCCATGTGGTTAAGGAACCTTGTCCGGAATGTAATGGTACAGGTCAGAAGAAAATCAACAAAACTTTGAAGATTAAAATTAAACCCGGTATTGATTCTAATATGCGGATTCGTGTGGCCGGTGAAGGTACCGCCGGTGCTTTTGGAGCACCAGACGGCGACCTATATGTCGATGTGATGGTCGAACCGCACAAATTATATGAACGACGCGATGAAGATTTATATGCATCGGTGCCGATATCCGTCAGTTGCGCCATTTTGGGCGGAAAAATTGAGATTCCGGGTATTGATGGTACAAAGGTGGAAGTTACCATTCCGAAGGGCACACAAAATGACACTTTAATCAAAGTCAAAGGGCAAGGCATGCCTCTGTATGACACCGAACGCCGCGGCGATTTATACATCAATGTTAAAGTGATGATTCCGCGGCACTTAACCGATAAGCAGAAAGAGCTGATTGAGGCTTTTCGTGCTGCAGATCCCGATGATAAATGTTGTGAGCCGGAAATAAAATCCTTTTTCGATAAAATAAAAGATTTATTTAATTAATTGTTGCTCGCACCAAAGACTATATAAAAAAACTGCCGGAATTAACCGACAGTTTTTTTATTGTTATTGGAAATTTCGCGCCTTCTCCACCAGCCAATTGAAAATGCGTTGTTGCATCTCATCGCCATGCGCGGCGTAGTTTTCCGGATGCCACTGCACGCCCAGCAAACCCTTTTCCATTTTACCAACGGCTTCGGGTACACCGTCTGTGGCAAGAGCATAGATATTCAATGGTAAATTTTTAATGCCCAGCTCTTCCTGTTGCACGCGCACCGGCGCTAGCAATTCACTATGCCGTGAATTGACCGGCAGACGCCATTGCACGCCCATCATAACACTAAACGGTTTATTTGGTAACAAATCGATGTAGTGTGCCAAACGCTCTTGTGTTTGATGATGCAACGGCGTTTCCACATAATCTTGCGAGCGATAGAGTTTGAGCCCGCACTCCGCGGCCATTACCTGCATGCCGGCACAAATGCCCAAAACAGGCATTCCGATTGCCATGGCAAACTTAAAACACTCGATATACGCGCGACAACGCTGATTAGGATATTTACCCTGATCAGCGACTTTGGCATCGGTATAATACCATTCCGGTGTGTTAAAACAACCTCCGGGTAACACCAAAGCAGCGCATTTAGAAAGTTGGCGCAGATGATTACTATAGTTCATGAAAAGGACTCTTAACCCCGCTGAAGCCAAAGCCTTGACCAGATCTTCATCACTGCAATAATGTCCATCCTCTCGTCCAAGCAGAAGACCGACTATCGGTGCATCGTCTTTCGGCACCGCACAGCCTAAGCGTTCGTAGTCTTCAGGTTTGAGAACCAGCAAACTTTTTGCCATTTTTTCCATCTCCGCGTCCGCAATGCCAAATCCCTTGAACTGCGGCAAATAATTGACATACTGTTCCATAGTTTAAAATAATAAAAAAATGAATAATAAAGTTAATTGCTAATTTTGTATCACAATAAACTTAATTTGTCAATATTATATTAGATTGAAATGAAGATTATTTCATTTGTGCCTGATAAAGCGCACCGTAAATGCTATCAGGATTGTTGACAAGTTCTTCATGCGTGCCGGTTTCAACAATTTTACCGTAGTTGATAACCACAATTTTGTCAGCATGACGCACGGTTGAAAGACGGTGTGCAATCACAATCACCGTGCGATCAGCCATCAGATTGTCAATTGCTTTCTGCACTTCAGCTTCCGACTTATTATCCAAAGCCGATGTCGCTTCATCCAAAATAACCAGCGGTGCATTTTTCAAAAATGCCCGAGCAATAGCTATCCGTTGCTTTTGTCCACCGCTCAGCAACGCTCCCCGTTCACCTACCGGCGTATCTAACCCTTGCGGTAAATCTTTTACAAAAGCATCAACGTACGCGCTTTTCACCGCTTGTTGCAATTCTTCTTCCGTAGCATCAGCTTTGCCGAGCATAATATTGTCGCGAATGGTACCGCTGAAAAGGTAATTATCTTGAAATACGATCGACATCTGTTGCCGCAATGATTGTAACGTATAGTCACGAATATCATGATGATCAATTAATATTTGCCCTTGTGTTACATCATAAAAGCGCGGCAATAAGCTGACAAAAGTACTTTTACCGCCACCGGAATTACCGACCAAAGCAACGGTTTCTCCTTTATTGATTTTAAGATTGATATTTTCCAACACCGGTTTGCCTTCAACATAAGCAAAACCGACATTATTATATTCAATACCATCTGCAATTTCCATCAGCTCTCGAGCATCTGGTTTATCCATTATCTTCGGTATATTGTTCATCAGCTCAAAAACGCGTTCCATCGCCATTAAAGCAATTTGCACATTATTAAAACTGTTGCCGATACTCTTAATCGGATTATATAATAAAATCAGCGCCGCCACAAATGAAACAAAATTACCGGCGGTAATTTGATGACTCAAAATCAACCAACTGCCCACCCAAATGACCAAGGCGATACCAACGGATACCACAAAATGCATAAGCGGTGATAACATTCCGGTTCGTTGCACCATTTTCATGCCTAACTTAAACACCCGGCGCAAGGTATCATCAAAACGCGCAGTTTGGTAGTCATACAGGTTATATGAACTAATAACCCGATTACCGCCAAAAGATTCGTTATAATGCGTGACAACTTCTGCATTGGTAAAAATAGTTTTTTTGTTTATGTCTTTAATTCTGCGTCGAACCTGTGTTAATGGAAACAAAGCCGCTGCCAAGATAACCACAGCAATTAAGGCCAATTGCCATGAATTATAAAACAACACACCGATTAAGGTGACAGAAGAAAAAAAGCGGGTCGAAAATTGCTTAATATTATTCAGCAATCCGGCGCAAGCATCATCAACATCTTTATTGAAGCGTACCACCACATTTCCTGAGGTGTTGGTATCAAAATAAGTTGCGTCAAATTGCAATAATTTATCAAAAAGTTTAATTTTAACATCGCTGGCAATACGATTTCCAACCCATGTGTTGGCATAAGAGGCCGTAAAGGTTAGCGCTCCTTGCACGGCACTAAATACAACAATTGCGATTGGAATCCACAACGTGTTGGTGTTTTTTTCAATCATCATCACATCCATATATGGCTTGAGTGCCCATGCAATCACACCATCGAGTGCACCTACCGGAATAGTGATAAAAACAGCCAAAAGCGCCATTGCCCAATAAGGACGAACAAACGGCCACATTTGGCTATAATTAGCAATAAAATTGACTTTTTTAGTTTTTGCAAACAACTTTTTCAGCATTTTAAACTCTCAATTCTCTTGCTTACTATAAGCTAAATTTTGCTAATGTCCAGCCATTCACCTAAGATATAAACGATATTTTGTAGATTGAATTTAAATTTCAAATTAGAGTGAAACATACATAAGCACTGCGCTACATGCCGTATTTTATCGGTGTGACCTTGCGCACAACCAATAATGTTTTTAACATACGTTCAAGTATGTATCAAACATGTTGCCAGATAAAAAATAAAATTGCAAAAACAACGAATAAAACGATATACCAAAACATTGTTATCCCTCCACGTTTTTTATTTTAACATCTCTTATCATCATGTCAAGAGCAACTTAAGCCTTTTTTTATAATAACAGCGTATCAAAATTTAATCTATAATTCCTTGCGGGCCGATAAAGCCAATTGAATGGTCCCATCATCCATATAATCAAGCTCAGCCCCTATCGGAATACCTTGCGCCAATGTCGTCACCTTAATGCCTTGTTCTTTTAGTCGAGCAAGTAAATAGTGAGCGGTAATTTGTCCGTCAATGGTCGCCGGCAAGGCTAAAATAACTTCTTTAATAACACCGGCACGCAAGCGCTCAAACAAGCCTTCAATGTTTAAATCTTCAGGTGTTATTCCTTCAAGCGCGGAAAGAATACCGCCTAAAACATGGTATTGACCTTTATATATACCCACGCGTTCCATAGCCCATAAATCAGCCACGTCTTGTACCACGCAGACAACACCGGTATCGCGTGTAGTATCACGGCAGATATTGCAAATATCTTGCGTATCAAAATTGCCGCATACCGGACATTTTTTAATGTGCTCGGATACATCTTGTAAGGCCGCAATCAGCGGTACTAACATTGATTCTTTTTTCTTCAGCAAATGCAAAACAATACGCCGCGCCGACCTTGTTCCCAAAGCCGGCAACTTGGCAATTAATTTTGTTAATTTATCAATTTCGGTGCTTTGCACGATTTTTCACCTAAAACGGCAATTTCAAACCACCCAAGCCAATACCGCCGGTGGCTTCTTTCATTCCTTCAGCCATCATTTCTTCAACTTTCTGATGAGCATCATTATAAGCCGCTAAAATTAAGTCTTCCAGCATTTCAGCATCTTCCATAGCTGTTTTATCAATACTGATACTCTGCATTTCAGATTTTCCGTTCAGAACCACTTTAACCAAACCGCCGCCACTGCTTCCTTCGCGTATTTCTTGCCCGAGCTTAGCTTGCGTTTCTTGCATTTTGCGTTGCATCTGTTGTGCTTGCTTCATAATTCCTTGAATGTTCAACATTTAATCAATCCTCATCTTCATTATCATAATTAATTTCCGGTAAAGTAAAATCAACAGTTTCCTCTTCTCCGGTTTCTTCGGCAACACGCCGAATAATTGTTTCGATTTTAGCACCATTAAATTCGCTAAGTATAGCGCGAACTAACGGATATTCAGAGATATTTTTCTTATCTCCGTTAATTCTGTCGCGCTCCAAATCTGCCAAAGTTTCACCTAATGGTTCATAATCAATGTCAATGGCCCAACGTTGTCCCGTTTCTTCTTCTAAAAAGCGCCGGAGTCGCGCCACCAAATCTTTATCTGTGGCCACATCAACAGCAATATGCATTCTACCATGCGCAAATTGCTTAAATGTCAACTTATGCATCACATCAAATAATAGTAGCGGCTGTTTTTTAGCTGTCATCAATTTAATCATATCATCTGTGGAATCGACAACAACATGCGCAGTGTCTTCAGCCATATTAACCACCGCGGTAACCCCACCGGTATCAACCGATGGCAAAGTAACTTGGGGTACTTGTTTAGCCTCACCTGTTAGAGATTTTTTTTTTAAGTCCTTCAGCAAATCTGCAGGAGTTGGGAGAGATGCCGAATAAGCAATCCGCATCAAAATCATTTCTAAGGCATCTATTTGTACGCTGGCATACTGCAACTCACTCAAACCTTTAATCAGCATCTGCCATATTTTCGATAAAATACCAATCGGTACCGAACTCAGCTTTTGACACATTGCCCGATCATTTTCACTGACAGATGCATCATTGATGAAATCCGGTAAAATAATCACCTTAGCTAAAAGATGGGTGATATCAATCATATCCTGCAAAATAACCATCGGCGTTGCACCGGCAATATATTGCTGCTGTAAAAGCTGTAATGTTGCGGCAATATCGCCTTCCAACAATTTTTCATACAGGGCAAAAGTTTGTTGCCGATCGGCTAAACCTAGCATATTTTTCACCGAATCCGGCATAATAGCACCATTGCCGAGCACAATTGCCTGATCAAGCATTGAAAGTCCGTCACGTGCCGAACCATCAGCGGCACGCGCCACTAAACGTATTGCTTCCTCATCGAAACTTACTTTTTCCGCCGTCAAAACTTTTTTAAACAAAGTCATCAGCGTTTCAATGCTCAAGCGTTCTAAATCAAAGCGTTGGCAACGCGATAAAATTGTCACCGGTACTTTGCGAATTTCCGTGGTTGCAAAAATAAATTTAACATGTGCCGGCGGTTCTTCTAATGTTTTTAACAGGGCATTGAAAGCACTTTTAGAAAGCATATGCACTTCATCGATGATATAAACTTTGTAACGCGCACTGACCGGCTTATAGCGTACCCCATCTAAAATTTCGCGCATATCATCGACGCCGGTTTTTGATGCGGCATCAAGCTCTATGACATCAATATGGCGATCTTCGGCAATGGCTCTACAATTTTCGCATTCACCACACGGATGAATGGTCGGACCACCCTGCCCATCCGGCCCAATACAGTTAATTGCCCGTGCAATCAATCGAGCCGTTGTGGTTTTGCCCACACCGCGAATACCGGTTAAAATATAAGCATGATGCAGTCTATTACTTTGAATAGCATTGGTTAAAGTTTGCACCAACGCATCTTGCCCAAGCAAATCTTCAAATGTTTGCGGACGATATTTGCGCGCCAAGGCCACATATTGATTATTGGTATTTTCTGCCATTACTTACACTTCATATCTCATTCAAGGCGAAGGGACTTAGACCTTAAGCTCACCGTTACGGCTGCTTTCTTCCAAACCTGACCGAGTTGGCGGCTGCCTAACCCTAAGCCCTTCATAAACTGTCTAATATATTGTGCGGATTCTCTCTTTTTGCAAGTAAAAAATATCATTTATTGCATAACATTCAACAAATTGCGTACTGACTCGGTACTTTTACCGTAAATCTGTGGCATCGTTATATAGTTATTGTTATGCCGCCAAGCATTATCATATTCGCTTGTGGTATAAAACTGCTGCATAGCCGCTTCAACTAATTGCGGTCCATCAGCGGTAACCATCACCACATCAAGCCCATGTTCATTTAGGCCATTCGGTAAAATTCTAAATAATCCGCTCATGCCGCTAAAACCTTGTGTACGCACAATTTGCGCAGACAATTCATCTTTATTTGCATGGGTCAGAAATGCCGCCATAGCTACGGCATCATAAGCATAAATGCTCAAGCTATTCGGCCGACTACCAAACAATTCATCATATTGCTGGGTAAATCTTTCAATTCGCGCCAAAGGCATTAACGGGTAAACAGCACCATACAGCTCGGTTTCTTTGCTCAAACCGGTGTTGGCCCAAACCGATGTTCCCATAAATAATACGTCCGGTGCCGCAATATCATAATAGCTGAACATACTGGTAATTGCCTTTAAACGATTTCCCGATTCCGGTATTAAAAGTGCATCAAATCCCACATCACCGGAGGAACGTGAGGCCGTCATTTCCGTGACCAAACCGGTAAAGTCCATAGCCGTTGGTTCATAAAATCCGGCTTTAGTCACTTCAATGCCATATTCCTGTGCCGCCGCCAGCGCTGATTTAAACATATTAATGCCGCTCTGGTTATCCGGTATAACTACCGCTAAACGGCGGCGATTATGATCGGCGGCGTAGCGTACGATTCGCTTAATTTGATCATCATTCAA
>ONQU01000028.1 GCA_900320035.1 uncultured Rhodospirillaceae bacterium
GCGACCGATACGGCCACGCAGTTGGTAAAGTTGTGCCAAGCCGAACATATCGGCACGATGAATAATCATGGTGTTAACGCGCGGCATATCAATACCAGATTCGATGATGGTGGTCGAAAGTAATACATCATATTTACCATCGGCAAAATCTCCGACAATCTCTTCCAATTGCGTCGCCGCCATTTGTCCGTGTGCCACCGCCACTTTAATATCCGGAACCAATTCGCGCAAAATTTTTGCGACATCAGCAATATCGGCTACCCGCGGACAAACAAAAAACGTTTGACCACCGCGGAATTTTTCACGATAAATAGCTTCTTTAATCATCACCCGATCAAACGGCATCACAAAGGTACGTGCCGCCAAGCGGTCAACCGGCGGTGTAGCAATAATACTTAATTGTTTAACCCCTGTTAATGAAAGTTCCAGCGTGCGGGGTATCGGCGTTGCGCTCAAAGTCAGCACATGCACATCAGATTTCAAGGCTTTTAAGCGTTCTTTATGTGCCACACCGAAATGCTGTTCTTCATCAATAATCAATAATCCTAAATTAGCAAATTCAACATCTTTGGCCAAAAGCGCATGCGTTCCGATAACAATATCAACCGAGCCATCAGCCATACCTTCTTTGGTTTGGCGTATTTCTTTAGCAGTCGATAGCCGAGATAACATCCGCACTTTCAGCGGAAAACCCATCATACGCTCATAAAAGTTAAGATAATGTTGCCTTGCTAACAATGTTGTCGGCACAATCAAAGCTACCTGTGCCCCACTCATTGCCACGGTAAAAGCAGCCCGCAGCGCCACTTCGGTTTTACCAAATCCCACATCACCACATACCAAACGGTCCATCGGTTCACCGGCGCTTAAATCTTGCAGAACGTCTTGAATAGCATGCATCTGATCTTCAGTTTCATTGAAAGGAAAACGCGCACAAAATTCGTCATATGTCCCGCTCGGCATAATGTAGCTTTCTGCCGATTTTAAATGGCGTTCCGCAGCTACGCGAATCAATTTTTCAGCAATATCTTTAATTTTTGCCTTAGCTTTGGCTTTTTTGGCCTGCCAAGCCTGTCCGCCTAAAACATCAAGCAAAACATTGGCATCATCAGAACCATAGCGTGAAATAACATCAATATTTTCCACCGGTACAAACAGTTTATCATCGTGGGCATACAAAAGTTTAACGCAATCGTGCGGCGCTCCACCGGCCATAATATTTTCCAACCCCATGAAACGTCCGATACCGTGTTCAATATGTACGACCAATTCTCCTACGGCTAAGGCAGATACATCGGCTATAAAATCTTTAGCGGTAACTTTGCGTGCCTTACGATGTTGGCGTTCACCCAATATATCTTGTTCGGTAACAATACAAAATTGTTTATCGCGAAAACCATGTGCCAAATCAGCTAACACCAAAGCAATTTTCTTCTGTGTTGCGACGTTGAGGGCTGCTTGCCAGTTGTCAACCGAAATCGTATTTTGAATATCATATTCATTCAGCATATTTTGCAATCTTTCGCGCGAACCTTGGCTATAACAACAAATAATGCGTTTTAATTTAGCATTTTCATGCAAATAATCATTTAATTCAGCAAAAACTGCTGCCGTATTAATGTGTTTGGCATGGGTAAAATCACGACCGGGAATTGCATGCGTATCATAAACATTATCACTGGTTGGCAAAGTTAAAGCTGTTAGATAAGATGCTTCACGTTGCGCCAGTTTTTCGCTAATTTGTGCTTCTTGCAAATACAATTTCTCCGGTGGTAACGGACGATAAATTTCATCATCAACTGCTTTTTTATTCAGGTTCAAGGCTTCCAAACGTGCCTGATAATAATCGCGTACACCCTCAATTTTAGCCTTCAGTGCTTCCTCAACATTTTTGCCAACTACCACTAAAGCGCGCGGCATATAGTCGAAAAGTGTCGGTAGAGATTCATCATAAAACAGCGGTAGCCAATTTTCCATGCCAATATATTTACGATGTTGCGAAATTGCTTCATACATTTCATCTTTCATGCCACCGGCACCAAACAGTTCACGATAGTTTTCGCGAAAACAACGTATGGTATCGGCATCTAAAACTACTTCACCGGCAACTTGAAAGGTGTAATTGGTAATTTCGCCGCTGGTACGTTGTGAAACCGCGTCAAACAGGCGAATTCGTTCAATTTCATCATCAAACAAATCGATGCGCAACGGACTTTCCGCTCCACTCGGAAAAATATCGATAATATCACCGCGCACCGCATATTCTCCGGCTTCCATCACTTGTTCAACACGTGTATAACCATTAATGGCCAAATAATGCAAAAATTGCTCAAAATTAAAGGTATCGCCGACTTTAAGAGTTTTTTGCGCGTGGCGAAATATCTTGGCCGGTGCTAATTTTTGTAAAACTGCACCGATACTGGTGACAACCACAAAGGGCTTGGTCTGATCAGCAAACACAATCTGTGCTAATGTTTCAATACGTTTAGCCACAATGGCGCTATTTGGCGAAACACGATCATAAGGTACGGTATCCCACGCCGGAAATTCCCAAACCGGCAACGTTGGGGCAATATGGCGCAACATGGCTGCTGTTTGTGCCAAACTTATTCCATCGCTGGCAATATATAAAATCGGTTGCTCAGCCGCTGCTATTTGTTGTAAAACAAATGCCTCATAACCGTCACAAACATTTGTCAGCGTCATATTTTTCCACTGTGGTATATCTTTTTGCATAAATTGTGCTTTCTTATTTACAAACTTACTGACAATATATACAATATCACAAAGTTCGCAACAACAATTAAAGACAAATTAACAATGCGCCCGAGTATTTTATATCCTTTATTTTGTTCTATTGACGCTTTAAATGGTGTCGGGCAACGCTATATGAAGTTGGTTGGCGGTTTGTGCGGTGCTAAAGTTTTAGATTTGTTATGGCACTTGCCGTCTAATATCATCGATCGCCGTTGTCGTATTCCGCTCTGTCAGGTGCAAAACGGACAATTATGGACCGGTAAGGTGCGGGTGGTTGAACATACACCGCCGAAAACAAAAAAACATCCTTATCGAATTGTGGTAGAAGATGCAACCGAACAGCTTATTTTGACTTTTTTCAAAACTTTTGGCGACAGTTTAACAAAGCAATTTCCGGTCGGTGAGGAACGGTTGATCAGCGGTAAAATAGAGATTTTTAACGGTATGTTGCAAATGGCGCATCCGGAATATGTGGTTAATGCCGCTACACCGGAGCAAATGCCGCAAGTTGAAACGGTATATCCGTTGACTGCCGGCGTTACCAATAAAATGCTTAATAAATTGATGAAGCAGGCCTTAAATAATGTACCGCAGTTGCCGGAATGGCTCGACGAACATTTGCTAAAAGTTCATCAATGGCCGGATTTTCGCACTGCTTTATGGCAAGCTCATCATCCGCAAAATCTTGACGATTTACAGCCGTCATCTTTGCCGCGTCGCCGCTTGGCTTATGATGAATTGCTCGCTAATCAATTATCTTTGGCGATTGTGCGCGGTCGCTTAAAAAAACAACAAGGCCGAGTGTTGCAAGGGAGCGGTGTATTAAAACAAAAATTGCTGAATATATTACCGTTTAGCTTAACCAATGCGCAAAAACGTGTGGTGGCGGAAATTGAAAGTGATATGTTTGCACCGTATAAAATGTCGCGGCTCTTGCAAGGTGATGTCGGGAGCGGTAAAACCATCGTGGCCTTGTTGACGATGCTTAATGCCGTAGAATGCGGTGCTCAAGCAGCGATTATGGCTCCAACCGAAATTTTGGCGCAACAGCATGCTGCCGCAATGGAAGAATTGTGTGAAAAAATCGGCGTAAAAACAGCTTTGTTAACCAGTAATATTAAAGGCAAAAAGCGCCAACAGTTGCTTGCAGATTTGCAAAGTGGTGAAATTGATATCTTAATCGGTACCCACGCTTTGTTTACCGAAGATGTTTGTTTTCAGGATTTAGCTTACGTTATTATCGACGAACAACACCGATTTGGCGTTAGGCAAAGGCTTAATATTTCGCAGAAAGGAAAAAACTGCGATGTTTTGGTGATGACTGCAACACCTATTCCGCGAACTTTGGTTTTAACCCAATATGGTGACATGGAATATTCTAAAATTGACGAACTGCCGGCCGGTCGGCAACCGGTGACCACGACCGTTATGCCGCTAAACAAAATTCATGCCGTGGTTGACGCTTTGCAACGTAAATTAAGCGATGGCACACAAGCCTATTGGGTCTGCCCATTGGTAGAAGAATCAGAAAAAATCGATTTATCTGCGGCCACCGAACGCTATGAAAGTTTACGCGAAATACTTGGTGAAAAGGTCGGTTTAGTGCATGGTAAAATGAAAGAGGCGGAAAAAAATGCCGTAATGGACGATTTTAAAGCCGGTAAAATTAAACTTTTGGTTGCCACTACGGTTATTGAAGTCGGTGTTAATGTGCCGGCAGCCACCATTATGGTAGTGGAACACGCTGAACGTTTCGGTTTAGCACAATTGCACCAGTTGCGTGGTCGTATTAAACGCGGTTCTGCTGCTTCCAGTTGCATTTTGATGTATGGTTTTCCGTTGAGTGAAATTTCACGCGCGCGCCTTAATATTATGAAGCAAACTGAAGATGGCTTTCTAATTGCTGAGGAAGATTTACGTTTGCGCGGTGGCGGTGAAATTTTGGGTACACGCCAATCCGGATTTAATAATTTTCATTTAGCCGATATGAGTATGCATACCGATTTATTGCTCACCGCAACCAAGGATGCGGCGCTAATTCTGCAACAAGATCCCAACTTAGCTTCACCGCGCGGTCAAGCCTTACGCACACTGCTTTACTTATTTGAACGTGATGAAATGATTCGCACTTACAAAGCCGGCTAATTTATATTCTAATGATTTTTTACATACCTAAAGGATTGTATTCTTAAAACCGGTGCAGAGGTTTAATTTTTCTGCTTTTTGCTTATTTATAAGATAAGGAGAAAAAAATGCGTTTTATCAGACCAATCAGTTTGCAAGCAAGTTCAATTATTTTAGATGTGCGTTCGCTTGAGGAATACCAAGCCGAGGAGTTGAAACTGCCGCATTTTCATAAAACTTTGCATGATTTGGATCCGTTGGAATTTATCAGAGAGAATAATGTTGATAAGGATAAAACCATCAATATTATATGTGCTTCGGGTGCTCGAGCCTCGCAAGCGGCGGAAATGTTTGAACGCGCCGGTTTTAATAATGTAGCGGTGGTTATCGGCGGTCTGGTGGAAGCAGAATACGAAGGTGTGGAAATTGTAAGACACTAATGCAGTTACTAAACTTTCAACTTGATATTTGAGTGTAATTTATCAGTTTCATTTGCTACAGAGATGCTCAATATGAGAGATAAGAAATGCTTAGCACCATCACTTCTATCCACCATACCAAAATAATTGTCTACACGATACCTGAAATAATAGGTATGATTTCTGCGTTCTAAATGGTTACATTTTAAAGCCATTGTATCACACCCATGTGTCTCACCTATGTTGTTTTACCTAAAAAGCGCTATTTATGGGTGATTTAAACACAAAAAATCCCTAAAAAATCAGGGATTTATCAAATTTATTGGCCGGAGTGAGCTTGCGGTTTTCGAGCTAAATAGACTACTTTTTCTTACAAATATATAACAAATGCGCACTATATCCTTGTTGATCAATACGCTCACAAGTTAGAAAATGCCATTTTACAAAAGCATCATAATCTTTTTTAGATAGTTGTTCCACCCATTCTCTCATAGCATATGCTATACCATCAGTGGCCACATTAGTAATATATTTTGTATTTGTTTTATCAAATAGCTTCTTAAAATCTTCAATATGAAAAGCATTAAATATTTCTTCAGGTGCATCCTTAAAACGTCCGACATTATCCATTAACTCGTCTAAACGAGAAACCGCTTGGTGCCGTAAACCATAACCAGTCATTAACGAAGCACAAGGAAGATATGCAAACATACATATTGCTCCTCTTTTAGCAACACGTAAAGTTTCACTTACTGCTTTATTTTTATCTTTTTTGTTAAATAAATGATACATAGGCCCCAAATTTAAAACCATATCAAAAGTTTTATCCTCAAACATGCTCAAATCCAAAGCATCGCCCACCATACAATTAAAATTCTTTAATCTTTTGCTTTTAGATTTCATTACTTCAACATTTTTAGGAGTAAGGTCAACAGCAGTAACATCATACCCCATCTTAGCTAAAGTAATAGAATAACGTCCGGTTGCTGCACCAATTTCCAATATTTTAGCACCGGGTTTTAGGAATTTTTGAATATAACGCATAGTGGTCAGATATTCTAAATTGTGTCCTCTATCGCTAACCAAACGAGTATCTTCATCATATTCTGTATATTTATTGATAATGATGTCTTTATGTTTATTTACAGTCATTATATATCTCCTAGTAATAATCGAGTTCCAATTATAAAAACATAGATTATTCATAAATTCAACTTATTTTATTACTAATTTAACCTTTCACATAGCTATGTCAGAAGTTCAACCTTTGCAAAAATTCGCAGAGGTTCTTTTTTCTACTCAAAAAGGCTAAAATTAGCTAAGTTATTGAAAAATATAGAAGTGAGTTCGAAGATGTTGTAAAACTAGCCTTCAAAATATATTCATCTTCGAACCAACTTAAGTGCTTGTAAATAAAAGAAAAAA